>NZ_JAMQJY010000001.1:1827085-2131599 GCF_023703085.1 Alkalicoccobacillus plakortidis
CTCGTAATGCGTCTGCATAATCTTGCGTTTGACTAAGGCGTTCTGTTAACTCTATAAAATCAGATGTGTCTCTAAGGCTAAAAACAGTGCCCATCCACTCCTTTCCTTTATTCCAGATCGGCACTTTTTGAACAACAATTCCTTTGGTCATTGAAATGGCTTCTTGATTTTTGTTTGTTCCGTCACTTTGTAACGATAACTCCGTAAGCACTGGTGAGTGGTCCATATCCGACATTGATGTACCTGTATAATCATTCTCAGGATCTAGATTTAATAGTTTCTTCGCTCGAGTGTTCATTAACGTAATCTCACCAATTTGGTTAAACGCTACTAACCCTTCTCCAACCGATTCAACAATGGCTTGTTTCTCCTGATAAAGTCGTCCAATCTCATTTGGCTCCATACCTAATGTTGCACGCTTTAGACTTCTTGTAATAAATACTGTACCTAAAAGACCCAAAATTAACGTTCCAAGTCCAATGAAGAGAACAATTCTTTCATATACTAGCGCAGTAGACTCAATTCCTTCTGCTAAAAAACCAACTGAGACAAAACCAATCACATTACCTTCAGACATAATTGGCGCTTTTCCTCTTACTGAAAGCCCTAAAGAGCCTTCCGCTTTTGAAATAATTGAGCGTCCTTCAAGTAAAACTGGATCGTTGTCACCCCCAACAGAAGGGAGACCAATTCTTGATTGTTTAGGGTGGTAATAACGAATTCCTTCATGGTTAGCAATTGTGATAAATTCAGCTTCACTCACTTCAAACGCAGCTTTTGCCGTTTGGTTCATCGCGGCAGCCGGATCATTTGATTGAAAGGCATCAATAATGGTTTGATTCAGCGCAAGTGTTTCCGCTACATCAAGAGCTCGTTGCCCAATTTCCTGTTCTAATGCATCCTCAATGACTTTCTGAAAAGAAATGCCTAAAATGCTGATAATAGATAAAATCAATACAATAATCAACAGCATTAATTTATATTGAAATTTCATTGGTTACACTCCCACAACTTTGACCAACCAATTCTACTAGCAATTGTTTGTTACGGCTATTATAGCATTGACATCCTACCACACCGAAACCAACGCAACTGAAACGTAAAAAGCTCAAAAAAAGGAGAGCACCCAGTTAAGGGGCCCTCCTCCTTCTGAACCTTTCTGACCTTTATGCAGTCAGACCGCGCGTGCGCAGGTGGTTCATTTTGTTGCGAGAATCCGCAACTACGTTAAGCCTTGTACAATCAACTTTCACTGAACCACCTCCTTTCGATTGAGTTTATTATACTAGCTGCATGTCCATTTTGTAAAGACTTATTTTTCGGAATATTTAAGTTAATAAAGACAAATTAAAAAAAATGGTTTAGATTTATCGGAACACGGGAAGTATTGATAATAAGATCAACAAGTGAGAATTAGTCTCCTTAAGATCAAGACAAAATAAAAAAGACAAGGTATGTCCCTGTCTTTGTAACGTATGAATTTAACGTACTAAATGTTAACGAATGCGTTTAACGAATCATTTACCTGTACCCCTATAATATGAAACTATCGGGGCGAAGTCAACCATTTATTCGTGAAGTTCTATCATTTTCTGACAGAAACAGATTCTACAAAGGGCGTAACCGTGTTACGGCCTTTTTCTGTTAATGCTAGGCTAGGCTTGACTTCCCCTGTACTCAGATCCTTATTAATGGTCCCAATTAACTTCCTAACCTTTAATAAATCAATTAGTTCACTAGCGGAATTTGCCGGAATTGAGAACTTAAGAGAATATTGGTTTCTAAGCCATGGTGCACCGAGGTACAAATCACTATCTCCGTACTTCTTCTCCCATTCATCAATAAATTGCAAGGACTGCTCCACATAAGCATCTAACTCATATTCTTGCTCTTCTAATTTAAGAAAGTTCCCTAAATCTTCACTATGGTGCGAGTAATTTGTAATATCTGTATGTTTAGGTGCTGCCTCTGATAAATAAAATAAGTGTACTTGTTTCCCTTTATACATAAGACGACTCATAATCGGAACCATATCACTATCAGCGGTCACAAACACATAACACGATATACTTTCATCCTTAAATGTACTTTCAATTGCATCAATACATAATTCGATATCTGATGAATTCTTTCTAGAATCTCCATCCTTATCGTTTGAATACACATGTTTAATTTGAATACGTTGTTTTTGCAAGTCCGTTAGACTCGAACGAATGCGTTGAAAATCTGCGTATGCTCGAAATGTACGAACACGGTCCTGTCCATATCGCTCCCATAAGCATTGAAACAGGTTTTTGCTTTTTTCTTCATGATTAGGGTTATGATTATATCGGTTCATTAACGTCCAGTATACATTATCATAATCTACAAAAATCGCTACATTATCATCTGGTAAGTTTGCATCATAATTAGAATGGAGCAAGGCATCTAGCTTCTTTATAAATTGGTCATTTATTTGGTCTTTCATTTCCATGGGTGTTGCTCCCTTCTGGCTCTTATACAAATTTTTGATTTCTTCATCTTATTTTCATCATAATTTATTCCCTACATCTGTATAATTGTGTATGCTTAAAAAGCACTTATACATAAGAAAGGGGAATGATTTTATGTCTACTTCTCGAATATTTAAATGGATAACGGGTGGTGGTGAAGCGATATTAGCTATTCCAGTTTTAGGAGGAGCAATTGTCATGTCCACCTATTGGACTATCCTTTTAGTGATGCTAGGCTTACACATCACTACTTTAATTCTATCCAATAAAGATCGTGGTGATACGCACGCTAGTATTTTAGGGATTGTCACGTCATGTGTTGCTTGGATCCCATTTGTTGGTTTTGTTATGCATCTGATCACGGCGATTCTTCTTTTAGTGAATGCCGGAAAACGAGATCCTGCAAGCGCAACTGAAATGAACGGTCCGCTATAAGAAAAATGAAGGAACCCTTTTTGTAGATAGGGTTCTTTTCACTTTATCCATGAACCCCTCTATCTTCATTAAGTTGAGAGATTTTATCCATTTCATCAGACGTTAATTCAAAATCAAAAATGTCTGCGTTCGATTCAATACGCTCTTCTTTACTAGACTTCGGAATTGGAATGATTCCACGTTGAACATTCCAACGAAGAATGATTTGAGCGGTGTCTTTGTTGTATTGTTCGGCTAATTCTTTAAGCAATGGGTGATCCGTTAATCTGCCACGCATCAGAGGTGACCATGACTCTAAAACGATTTGATGTGTTTGACAATAGTTTTGAAGTTTTTCTTGAGAAAGAATGGGTGCAGCTCAACTTGGTTTAAGACTGGTTTGATCGTAGCGGTTTTCATTAGCCGTTCAAGATCATCTTCAGAAAAATTACTTACACCTATAGACTTAATCTTACCTTCTTGCACTAATTCTTCAAGGGCACGCCAACTTCCTGCATTGTCCTCTTCTGAACCAGGCCAATGAATTAGAACTAATTCAATTGATTCTAATCCTAGTTTTGCATAACTTGCGAGAACAGCCTGTCTTGTTTTTTCATAACCAAGCTCTGTTTTCCAAACTTTTGTTGTTACATAGATCTCATCCTCCGGTATTCCTTGAACAATCGCTTCACGAATAGCCTCTCCAACCGCCTGCTCATTCTCATACATAGCTGCCGTATCAATTAAACGATAGCCATAGCGAAGTGCTTTATGTACAGATAAGGATGCTTCCTCATCAGTCATTTTGTAAACGCCAAGTCCAAAGACCGGAATATGATGACCATCTGATAAAGGAATCGTTGTTTGCAAAGATGTCATTGGAACACCACCTCAATCAAAATTATTTTTGTCGTTTGTGCTTCCTATCCTCTACATACCCGTTTACTGAAAACATTAACTTAAATACTACTAATTCAATAAAGAAAAGATAATCCCTGCACAAAAAAGAAGACGTAAGCACAATTACTTAACGTCTTCATTCTTGATTTTATTTATCCTGTCCAACCGTTACTTGAGCATAAGTTAAGAAAATAATTCCTACTCCCATATAAATAATAAACAGTGGGATAAAGAACCTAACCCATTTACTCCAACTCACTCCGGCAACAACTAACGCAGCCATAAAATATCCTGAGGTCGGAAATAAGATATGGGCAAAACCATCTCCAAATTGAAAGGCTAAAATAGCTGTTTGCCTAGTCACTCCAACAATATCTGATAGTGGTGCCATAATCGGCATAGTCACAAGTGCCTGACCACTGCCTGATGGAATAAAAAAGTTAATCACCAATTGAACAACCATCATTCCAATTGCACTTAATGTACTAGGTAGCTGACCTACCACTGATCCTAACCCAAAAACAATCGAGTCCATAATTTGACCATCTTCAAGAACAATCGCAACCGATCTAGCAATCCCTATGATTATGGCTCCCATTAATACTTCTCTAAACCCTTCTGTAAATGCTTCACATATCTTTGTGATCGACAATCCTGCAATAAGTCCAACAATGACACCCATAAAGATAAACAATCCTGACATCTCAAGCATAAACCAACCAAGATTCGTCACACCATAAACCACTAAGCCAAAAAAGAAAGGCAGCGTTACTATCGCAATGAGTTGTCTTTTATTCATTCGCTTGGCCGGTTGACTAAGAGCATCCTTAAACGTATGACGCTTGTCTTCATCTTCATGATACGTAAAGCTAGATTCCGGATTACTTTTCACCTTGCGTGCATAACGCATAACATATAAGCTTCCTATAATTACAATCACTATGAGAACGAGCACTCTAAGTCCAAACCCAGAATACGTTTCTAAACCGGATATCTGCTGAGAAATACCAACTGTTCCAGGATTCATGACACCTGCAGTAAAACCTAACGCCGTTGAAATTAACGCTATAGCTGTAGCTGTCATTGAATCGTATCCTAACGAAACACAGAGAGGAATCAAAACCGGTATGTAGACAAGGGCCAATTCAGGCGTTCCAATCGTTGTTGCAACCGTCGCAAACACCGTAATAAGAACAGGAATAATAAGAATACTCTGTTTTTTGAACTTGCGAGCTAATCGATCAACACCTATCTCAATAATATCTGTTCGACGAAGCACCATAAACATGCCACCAATGATAAAGGTAAAAAAGATAATTTCACTGGCATCTTGCATGCCACGTGGTATAGCTAACATAAAATCCATTAATGAAAGCGGAGACGATTCAATCTCAGTAAAGGAGTCAGGGTTGATAGACTCTCTACCGTTTGGTCCATCAACGCGCTCGAATGTACAGCTGGAACGATATACGTCAAAATGGCGGACACACCACTTATAATAAAAAGCAGCACATAGATATGTGGCATGCTCCACCCATTTTTCTTTTTAGTCGTTGTTGTTGAAACCTTTTGTGGCTCCATCCTCACACCCCTTTACGCATAATAGTGTTCATTTTAGCGCAGGTCATTTGAACAAGCATTGTGTAGTTTCAACAAAGGACAAGTCATGTTTTAGCGAATTTGTTACATCTGTTCATGCACACTTTATCTGGTGCATGCTTATTTAATCAGAAGTAGGTCAGATTTTATAACAAGAAAAAAGAATAGGGCAAGAATCGGAGTGGAGTCCGGTTCTTGTCCTAGGTTTAGATGATTGTTATTCCGGTTGTGATACTTCATAAAGAGAGTAGAATCGGCTCTTAGTAGAGGAGCCTGGCTCTTGCTAAGGATGTTTGGCTCTTGTTAAAGAGGTCTGGCTCTTGCTAAAGAGGCCTGGCTCTTGCTAAAGTTACCAGTCTTCTTTGTGAAAAGGACTTAGTTCTTGCTAACAAGCCCAACTTCTTAATGAAGATTACAAAGCTCTTGCTATCGGACTATGTGGCTTGCTGAAAACCGGTTCGGTCTTGAGAATATGGAGATTCCTCTTGCTAACGCACTTTCCGTCTTGATTCACCAAGCCATTTCTCTTGCTAATGGGGCTCCCTCTTGCTCTTAATCCATCACTAACGGCACAACTTTACCCGCATTCACATCAATTAAGCCATGATCTGTTATTTTCAAAGCTGGACTAACAGGAAGTGAAAGTGTGCTCATCGACATAATTGGATTATAGTGCTTGTATCCGAGTTCACGCATTGCTCGGCATAACTCTTCCACACGTTTCGCCAATTTTTCAAGTGGTTCTTCTGTTAAGATGCCTCCGACTGGAAGTGGTACTTTTGCTTGAATCTTGCCTTCCCAGACGACACAGATCCCACCTTGCATGGAAATCACTTCATTTGCAGCCATTTTCATATCTTCGGTGTTCTCGCCAACAAGAAGTAAATTGTGATTATCATGGGAATACGTTGTCGCAACGGCACCGTGTTTTATGATATCGCCTGTAATTAGGCCGTGTGCTCGTGAACCACCTTTTCCATAACGTTCGAAAGTGGCAATTAATAAATGCTCGGTTTCTTGCCATTTCAGAAGTCCGTCATGCACATCAACATTTTCGTGTACTTCAGCTGTAAATGTCGAGCCATCCTGGACTTTCATGACTCTTGTAGGATAGGTGCCATTCTCTTTGTCCACATGTACTTGAAAGTCTTTGTCAGTGAGTGGAGCTAATTTCACACTTTCATAAAAGGCTTCTGGAAATTGTCTGCTGACATCATCAGAATTCTGTTCACTGTTCACTAACTCACCTGTTTTATAAACCGCGGTTAGTTCAAACTGTTCCAAATTAGAAAGCAAACAAAAATCCGCTATTTTACCTGGTGCAATCACACCTCTGTCATGCATTCGCATTCTTTTTGCTGGTGTAAATGTACTCGCATAGATCACATCTTCAGGCGCCATTCCCATTTGCATCGCTTTTTTGACGATTTGGTTTAGGTGCCCTCGCTCTGCTAAGGAGTCGGCCATGACATCATCAGTGATAAAGCAAAAATGTTCACTTACATCCTGCTCACTTAAATACTCGATCACTTCAGGTGTCATTGATTTTTCTTGTATCTCAATGAACATTCCCGCTTCGATTCGAGCTTTTAATCCTTCAATGGTTTGATGAGTATGATCGGAATCAACGCCAGCATAAATCATCTGGTGCAAATCAGTATCAAGTAATTTAGGGACATGACCTTCAATAATCGTCTCTGGATAGTTGGCTCGCATATGCTGAAGCAACCGCTTTGTTTTATTATCGCCTTCAGAGATAACATCGACGTAATTCATAATCTCACCTAAACAGATGATCTTTTCTGTTTGCATTAAGTGATCAATATCCTCTATTTCAATTGCTCCACCCGTTGTCTCCATTGATGTTGCTGGTACAGAGCTCGGAATCGAATAAAACATATCCACTTCACATTGCTCACTCGCCCGAATCATTTCCGTTACTCCGTCAACACCAAAGACATTCGCCATTTCATGAGGCTCTGGAACAATTGTCGTCACACCATTTTGAATTAGCGCTTTTGAAAAAGTTGCTGGTGTCACCATAGTGCTCTCAATATGGAGATGGATATCAATTAAACCAGGAACCATAAACTGCCCGTTACCATCCACATGATGAGTCGCTTGAAAATAGCTTGTCTGCTTGTTGCCAATATAGAAAAATCGACCGTCTTTAATCGCTACATTTGCTAGCTTAAAGACTTTTTCATAACTATTAAATACCTTTACATGTTCGATCAGTGTGTCAATCTGCATAACGATGGGTCCCTCCAGTATTAATCAACAAGTACAAGCTTTTCTTTTGGAAATTGAATGGTAACCTGTTCGCCTGATGCGAAGGCATACTCAGAATCTTGGTTAATCGTAAAGTCACCAAGCACAGTGTTCACGACATATTGATGGCTCCGTCCAAGGAATGTGCTCACTGAAATTTGCCCGTTCACCTGATTCGGCCCAAGTAACTCGCCTTTATGCGGGAGTATGGTTAAGTAGTCAGGACGAATTGCACCAATCATACTTGTTGGACTTGCAGCTTGCTTTGCCTCTGCCACATGAAACTCTAAACCTTGTGCCTTCATGACAAATCCACCCTCAGCTTCTTGTTTGTCAGTGAATGAAATAAAATTCTTAAAGCCAATAAAATCAGCAATAAATTTTGTTTTAGGATAAGAGTAAATCTCAGAAGGCTGATCCAATTGCTCAATGACACCTTTGTTCATGATCGCAACCTGATCAGAAATCGAGAAACATTCTTCTTGGTCATGAGAAACATAAACAGTTGTAATCCCTAATTCTTGTTGAATACGGCGAATTTCTACGCGCATGCTTTCACGTAGATTAGCATCCAGATTACTTAACGGCTCATCGAACAGTAAAAGGTCTGGTTTAATAACAAGCGCTCTAGCAATCGCCACACGTTGTTTTTGTCCACCAGATAGTTCCTGTGGAAAACGTTGCTCATAGCCTGACAAGTTCACAATCTCAAGCATTTCCTGGACAAGCTTTTTTGTCTCAGCCGTAGTTTTTTTACGTAGTCTCAAACCAAAAGCGACATTATCATAAACAGACATGTGCGGAAATAATGCATAGTTTTGAAAAACAAATCCGAAGTTTCGTTTACTCACAGGTACTCGCGTGTAATCTTTATCCTTAAAGGTAAAACGTCCTTCTTTCGCTTCAAGAAAACCTGCAATTAATCGTAAAGTCGTTGTTTTTCCACAACCACTAGGTCCTAGTAATGAAACGAGCTTGCCTTTTTCTATATCAAGGTGGAAATCCTTCAGAATATCCTGCTTCTGATAGGCCACTGAAATGTTATCTAAAGTAAGTAATGCCATTGTGTTTTGCCTCCATTATCGTTTAGTGAAATATGCAATTCCCATTAAGCGTTCAATTAAGAACATCAGACCAGCTGTTAGAATCATTAATAATACTGAAACTGCCGCAATGGTTGGATCAAAGTAGTTCTCAACATAGGTCAGCATCTGAATTGGCAATGTACTGAAACCAGGTCCGGTCATAAATACAGAGATATCTACATTGTTAAAAGATTCAAGGAACGCAATTAGAACAGCTGCAATAATACCTGAACGAATATTCGGTAGTACTATTTTAAAGAATGTTTCTACATGACCTGCTCCTAAACTTAATGCTGCCTCTTCAATCGAAAAGTCAAAGTTAGAAAGACTCGAGGATATCACCCGAATGATAAATGGCAGCATGATAATGGTATGTCCAATAAACAAACCAGCATAAACAGGGATTCCGTACTCGACGATAATATAACGCAAAAACGTAAAACCAAGCACAATTCCGGGTATTAATACCGGTGAGATAAAGACAGCATTTAATAGCTGCTTTCCTTTAAAATCGTAACGACTTAATGCATATGCTGCTGGGATACCAATCAACAAAGCCATAAGGTTCCCTGCAAGTGAAACTAATATAGAAATTTTAAAGGTTTCTAAAAACATCGATACCTTAAAGATATTTTCATACCAATTCAAGGAAAAGCCTTCTGGCGGAAACTTCAGCACACTACCAGGTTCAAAGGAAGTGATTGAGATTATGACCAGTGGTCCGATCAAGAAGACAAAAACCAAAAATGTAACAAGGGATAAGACCCAGTTCTTTTTCATCGCTCACTACCCCCTTGGATTTAATTTCAGTGCGACTTTGTTAATCACCATAATAAATAGTACGGTAACAGCGATCATAATGACGCTGACAATAGATGCTACATGCCAGTCATTTAATGTCACGGCATTTTGATATAAGAATGTTGAAATCACTCGTTGATTGCCTCCAAGTAGTGCTGGAGTTGTATAAGCTGTAAAACTTCCAACAAAGACAAGTGTGCAACCAATCATTAAACCAGGTACACATAATGGCAGCAGGATCTTCCGGAAGATTGTAACTTTCGGAGCTCCTAAGCTCTCAGCAGCCTCAAGCAGATTACGGTCCACATTTTCAAGAACCCCTACTAACGTGACAATCATTAATGGAAGGAACAAATGAATAAGCCCAATATTAACTGCAAGTGGTGTGTACATGATTTCTAGTGGTTCTGATCGCAATCCTACGCCCATTAGGAATTGATTTAACAAACCGTTTCGTCCAAGGATAATCATCCAAGCTAAATGAACGAACAACGGGACTAACTAGCAGCGGGAATACCGCAAGCAAAAGCATAATTGCCTTTGTTCTTGCCCGTAGACCTGAGATAAAATAAGCTGCTGGAAACCCTAAGATAATACAGAATAACGTTGTTAAAAGACTGACGCGAATGGTTGTAAACAAGATTTCCATAAAATAATCATTTTTAAAAAAGTCTAGATACCCCTGGAAAGAAAAGCTGCCTGCATCAGAAAATGTCCAAGCAAATGTTAAGGCCAAAGGTATGATCATAAACAAGGTTAAAAACAACACACCCGGTAATAAAAGAATGTAGATATACTTTTTCTTCACAAAGATCCCTCCTGCGGTACGCTGATTGTGTGGACAAAAAGATTAAGAAACGCATCAGCATCCACTTTAAGACTTACATGGACATTCGGCTGTTGGTCGAGTCTACCTTGGAAATCACACACTGTTTGACCGTCACATAAACGACTTGATGTCTCGATATCTACAAAAAGCTGTTGAGTTGTTACAAGAGCTGGTTGAATAGCTACTGCTACAGCAAGTGGATCATGCATCGCACATGCTTTTACACCATTTCGTTCAATATAACGCGCCATATAATCTGACGTGCTCTGACGAATATATTCACCGTACTTTGTATTATCAAGCTGTTGCAGATGTGCTTCTGTAAGTAGTGCTTTTCTCGTTACGTCTAATCCGACCTGTGTGAGCTTTTTAAATCCAGCTTCTAACACAATTCTCGCAGCCTCTGGATCGACGTACATGTTATACTCCGCAACAGGAGTTACATTACCAATATCATCTACAACTCCACCCATAAAAATGACTTCATCAAGATACGTTGGTAATTCAGGACACTTTTGCAAGGCTTCTGCTAGGTTGGTTAACGGTCCGGTCATAATGAAGGTCAATGGTTGTGTTGATTTTTTTGCAAGCTCAATCATATAATCTGCAGCATAGTCGTTTTCAGGTTTCTTAGTTGGAGTAAACTCGGCAAGAGCGCCACCAATCCCGTCTGCACCATGAATCCGGTGTTCAAAATATGAGGTTCTTACGAGAGGTTGATTGGCACCAGGTACAACAGGAATATGCGATGCACCGGTCATTTCAACAATCTTGCATGTGTTTAATGTTGCTGTTTCTAGAGATACGTTTCCATTAACTGTCGTAATTGCAGCAACATCCACATCATCCGAGTGGATTGCTAGCAGAATGCCCAGTGCATCATCCACACCCGTATCTACATCGATTAGTACCTTCCGACTCATTGCATTCACTCCTAGACAAAATATAGGCGCCCGAATTGACATATCCGGCGCCTATATACCATTTTTAATTACTTAGCGATTTCTTGATTCCAACGCTCAATCCATTTAGCTGAACTTTCATTCACATACGCCATATCTAATTGATTTAATCCTTCAACAACATCTTGACCATACGTGATACCTTCTGCTTCTTCATCCGTTAGCTCAACCGTTGTATTAACAGGAGAGTCAATTTTCGCTTTTGCCGTTGTTTCTTGAATATCATGACTTAATTGAAAGTTAATAAACTCTTCAGCAAGTTCTTTGTTTTTGCTACCTTCAACAATATTAACGGTATTCATAACTGCATATCCGCCCTCTTCTGGAGCCACAAATTCAGCAGAAGGGATTGCTTCTTTGAGATCATTAAAATACATTTCCATAAATGGTCCACCCACAATTTCACCTTGAGCAAACATGTTAACAAAATCAGAGGTTTTGTCGTATTCCTTTACAATGTTAGGAGTGAGCTCTTGCATTTTGGCAAAAGCAGCATCTTCATTAAAAGAATCCTCACCTGCAACTTTGGATGCTGCATCTAAAAACATCGGTCCCGTAGTAGAAGTAATACCAGGAATCGTTAAATTGTTAGCAAGATTCTCATCCCAAAGATCAGCCCACGATGTAATGTCTCCATCTACTTCATCAGCATTATAAGCAATTCCAAATTGACCAATCGTATAAGCTGGACCATACTCTTCCCCTAGTGGAGCTTGAGCAACTTCATAAATCTCTTCTATATTAGGGATGTTGCTACGATCAATCTCTGCAAATAGTCCGTCATTAATTGCTTGTTGCGCATAATAATCAGATAAGTAGACAACATCTACATCAGCTGTACCTTGACGAATTTTATTTAGTCGTTCCGCATTGTTTCCTACATCTAATACAATCTCTACGTTGTGCTCTTCCTCAAATGGAGCATAAACCTCTTCTCTAAAGAAATCCTCTGAGAATCCCCATGTAGAAATCACTAATTTTGTAGGCGAGCCGTTAGAACCTTGTGATTCATCCGATCCTCCACATGCAGTAAGTGCAATTGCTGACAATGCCACAAGAGTTGATGTTCCAAGAATTTTTTTCATTTGATACCCTCCAAATTTTGTTGTGATAACTATAGGGTCCCCAAGCATTCGCTAAAAGTTCCCATAAAAAAAGAAAAAGACACTCTCGCAGAATAATTGTGCATTCTACAAGAGTCCCTTTTCCTTGTATACAAAGAATTGGTTACGCCTGTTTATACTTATTGCGGTTCCTTCTTCAGATAGATCCGAACAAAGAATCCTTATTTTAAAATGATGTTCGTAAATGCCCACTGTGTTCTCGCATCAAAATCACGAAGAACCACATCAATCGAAAGTTCTGTTTGTTCCTGCAGCTTCTGAAGCAACTTCTTCTTATATAGAAGAGATAACTGAAAATCAACTTCTTGTTTTAAGCTAGGTACTTCCCCTTCAAGTGCGGTAGAGCGAGGCGAGCGACGATGCTTCGCTTGAAATGTAATAATTTCATTTTCAACTGTCACTTTCAGTAGAGTTGTGCCAACCCCAAACATTTCCTTTGATACCTCATTATAAAGATGAGCCAGAAGTTTCTTTGTTTCATTAGAATGTAATGTCACACCATCACCTATTATGAAGATAATGAAAATCACTTGCAGGTTCATTATACATAAGATTCTAACGTTCGGCAACACAATGTTCGGATTTATTCAATAAACTTAATACCACATCGTCTATATGAGAGATTTTTTCACCAAAAGACGGAAATTGATATATTTATTCACCTTTATGTATCTCCATACTGCTAAGGTAAGAAAACTGTACATAATGACAACTTTTTCAGTCATAATGACAATAATACTTTACATTATGAACAGGATCACTTACACTGAGATTATCTTAAAGAGAAAGGAACAATAACATGCTACGAAATCGAGTGCGTGAGTTACGCGCAAGGGATCATCTCACACAAGCCGATCTAGCAAACAAAATAGGAGCAACCCGCCAAACCGTCGGAATGATTGAAAAGGCTGATTATGCTCCATCAGTTGCCCTTGCGCTAAAGATCTCTTCAGTTTTTAACGTTGCCTTAGAGGAAGTATTTTGGCTTGAAAGCGAGGATGAGGCAAAATGATCGAAAAAATTGTACGTTCTCCGTTCATGCAGATTGTTTGTGTGTGGATTTTATTTATATGGTTCTACGTGCTAGCAAAACCAATACCAGTCGAAGTTCCTTTTGTTATTTTTATGCTTGTGTTCTTTTTATTACTCACAGCACTTATTATGATTCATAATCAGCGTCATCCTAAACGAAAAATTCGACTCTTCACATTTACACCTTATGAACTACAAGAAGACGACGAAGGACAACAATGGGTGACCAACCGTGCTTCTAGAAAAGTTTATATTATGTATTGGGCTGGAATTCCTATATCAGCTGGAACCATGATTTCGTTCCCGTATTTCCCTGAAGTACCACTAGGCTTGTTACTAATCTTAGCTACAATTCAATACTCCATTATGTGGATTGAAACAAAACGTTATCTAAACTAAATGAATATAGGAGGCACTTATTTATGGGTTATTTAATAGCATATATCTTAGTATTCTTATTTGCCGCCACACCATTTTTTGAAGGAGTAGCCATTATTCCCATTGGAACTGTAGCTGGATTGAATCCCTTTGTTGCAGCTCTAATTGCACTTATTGGGAACATTTTAACCGTTCTACTCGTCATCGTATTTGTTGAACAAATTAAAGCATGGATGGAAAGAAGACGAATTAAAAAAGGAAAACCGGAAAAAACCAAAAAAAACGAACGTGCTCAACGTGTCTTCACAAAATATGGACTTCCAGGACTTTGTTTAATCGGACCAACATTCGGAAGTCATCTCACCGCTTTAGTTGGAATGTCGCTAAGTGGGAGTAAATCAAGAACAGCTATCTGGATGAGTATTTCTCTAACAGTTTGGTGTCTAGCTATGGCACTTGTCTCATTTTATGGACTCGGACATTTAATAGAGGATAACGAGACTTCTAGGATGTTAAGAGATTTTATCGAAAGCTATAACTAAAGAATAAAGACGAGATGGACATGAGGCCCCTCTCGTTTTTATTCGTTCCATAAGATCGAATGAGGAAAAATTCCTTCCCTATTGCTAAAGAGGAGTTTATCTGGCTGAAAGAGCGCGGAGCTTGGCGACACGAGTTGGTTCTTGGTAACGGATTGGCGATCTGGATTAGGAGGTGATGAGGCTTGGTGTCGGGAGTTCATTCTTGCTCCATCCTTGATCCGCCTTGGTTTTGCTCCTTTCTTCTTGCTCCATCCTTGATCCGCCTTGGTTTTGCTCCTTTCTTCTTGCTCCATCCTTGATCCCTCTTGGTTTTGCTCCTTCCTTCTTGCTCCATCCCTAATCCCTCTTGGTTTCGCTGCTCCTTTCTTTCTAAAAACATCCTAGCTCTTGCTAACCTCCTTGCTCTCCCCACAAAAAAAAGGCGGACACCAGTATCTCTGATATCCACCACTCTCCTATTAAAATAAGCCCATATATCTTTTTTTCTTTACTCGGACTGGAGGTTCGGCGTAGATGTTATAGTCTTTAATTAACCTGTCCGCATTTTGTTCAAAGTACACAGCACTTGATCCGTCGCCATGCCTATGCAGAGTGTCAAATGCTTTTGTAAAATCACTACTGCGTGATTTCGAGTTAAGTGCTGATGACATGATGAAATGGACTAGACGATTTTCAATTAGTTGTTCTGAAAATTTACGTGTATATCCACTGACTCTACCCGTAAAGCTTGAGGCATTTAATTGAGCAAGCGCTCCGCCTTTGATTAGCTTGTACAATAATTCTGGTTGCTCAATAATTTCCTTATGACGTTCTGGATGAGCCAAAATTGGTCTGGCACCCGCAAGTTGCAGGTTATACAAGATATCCGAAGCCCGAGGATGTAGAGTTTCGCCACCTAAAACGACTAACATATATTGAGAATTATTTAATGTTAAAATCTCGCCATCATTATAGGCACGAGGAAGATCATCATCGAGATGAATACTTTGTCCAGGAACAACTTGGATGGCGAGATTATGTTCTCTTGCCGTCACATTGAGTTCATTTACTCGGTCTACTATTTCAGTTGGTAAAACACTATCCTTATTTAATCTAAATTCTGGAGCTGCAATAAGAGTTTTGACTCCACTTTCTTCTGATTTTTGCAATAATTTCAACACTTCAGTTCTACTTGGAGATTGTTCATTAAAATCCGGTAAGATATTCACTAAATAATCAATCATAAATGAATACAAGCCTCCTTATTAACTTGTTTTATAGATAGGATGAGCTACCGATTAAAATCTATGTATCTTATATTATAACGAACACTCCGTTCTTCATCAAGAACATAAAGACAAACCCTCCTAAATACCTAGTAATATTCTCTCTTCAGTTTGTTAATGGCACAAAAAAAGTCTTAGAAAGAGGATACTCTTCCTAAGACTTGTTCATTATTTTGTTAGAGCCTGTACGACATCATCTATTTTCATCTGATCAGCAATTGGTCCACTACTGATCCAATGTTTTGGATTAACCGAATAAACTTGATCTTTTTGTACTGCAGGCAAGTCCTTCCATAAGGAGGATTGCTCTACTTCTCCAAAGCTCTCTTGGTCTCGAGATACATCCTCGGACGACCACCAGCACTCCCTGAAGCAACAAAGATAAAATCAGATGAAAGTTCGGGAAGAATCTCCTGAGATACCTCCGCCACCTGTCTCACTTTATCAGTTTGTTCTTGTAATTCAAGAACTATAGGAGCTGGATTTAATTGAAGGTCGTTATACAACATGCCAGCGTAACCCGCATACGTCTGTCCATTCTGTTCAAAGCCGGGAAAGTTTATACGTAAATCACGTGCAGTTGTACGTAAAAATATTACCTCTTTGTCTGTTCCTACAGCTTCTTCAATTTCACTTCGCGCTTCTTCAAGCTGATTATCTACTTCCTCAATGACGGTCATTGCCTTTTCCTCATACCCTAGCTCTGAGCCCATCTGAATGATTGAATCACGCCACTTCTCACGATCATATAAAATGGTTGGAGCTATTTTTGTTAATTCTTTATACGTATTTTCGTCTGTAACATCGGATGTTACTATTAAGTCTGGATTACTTTCAAGAATCGCTTCATAATCGAGCTGTTCTCCCCAAACAGATATTGGTGTATCTCCTAATTGGTCCTCTAGATAATAATCGGATCCAATTGCTGTTGCTAAAACAAGTGGTACCTCAAGGGAGACAAGCATGTCTTCCAAGTTAATAGAAGCAATCCGAGAGACATCTTCTGGAATAACGGTTTCACCATAAGCGTGAGTATTAACTACTTGCTCTTCAACTTCACCTGGTGACTTTTCACTTTCCTCTGTCTCACCTAGATCATTACAAGCACTTAATACAGTCATTATGAGAATAATTGAAAGCCAACCCCATTTATTTAATTGTTTCACTTTAACCCCTCCACGTAAATGATAGAAATTCTCATTTGTTAGTGTATCTGTTTTTTTCTATTAAAAACATGGATTATTGTGCGCTATCAGATGCCAACATATTACGTACAGAGGGTTTCAACAGCTAGATCTACTACCTGCTCATGAGCGTATGGTGAATAATCTAACCAAGGCATTTCTTTAAGCATTTGTACATTTCCCATTTGGACCGCTCGTAACTTCTTCCACTCAGTACTCTGATTAACCGACTGCCAAGTCAGTTGAGAGCTAACATCTTGATCAATGATAAGAAGAATATGATCACCCAAAAACTCACTCAGCTCATGTGTATGGATTACCTTATATAAATCAATATCCTCATAGTTATAAGCAGAGGTTAATCCTAGATCCTCGTAAAGTACAGCTCCTACATTTCTTTTTCCATAAACAACCAAATGACCACACATTACATGTAATAAGGATATACTTTTGCTACCCAACTTTTCTCTTAACTTTAGACGTGTCTTAGATACCTTATCTTGATATCGTTTTAACCAGGCAACAGCCTCTCGTTTTTTACCCGATATCTCGGCTACCTCTTGTAAGTGCTCACGCCATGTTAATTCAAGCCAAGGCAAAATCAAGGTAGGTGCTATTTTTTTAATTTCTACTTTTACTTGGTTTGGAAATATGTCTGGACACAATATCAAACCAGGCTCTGCTGCTCTAAGATGAGTAAGATTCTCCAAGCCAAAGATTTGTTGACATCCGTTTAGAGCGTTTTAGATGAACAGGTATTTGCAGAATCTCTTGTTTGAGATGAAAATCTCTTGTTGAATCAACTGTTGCAACTTGTGGGATCACTCCAAGAGAAAGTAGATGTCCAGTGAACGGAAGTGCAAGAGCAGCCATTGTACTTCTTTTTTCTACTCGATATTGTTTTGGAGAAAGCTTCACACTCTGTTTGAATTTCCGACTAAAATAAAACTCATCTGCATACCCAGCCCCTTCAGCAATAATTTGTATAGCAGCTGATGAGAATAGCAGCTGTTTTTTTGCAGAAGCCATTCGTACGTTTGTTACATATTCATTTGGACTCGCACCAGTGTATTCTTTAAATACTTTAGAAAAATACCAGATACTCAATCCAGCAACCCTTGCCATCTCATCACGTGATATCGGCCGATGATATTCACGATGTATAAATGCAGTAACCCGTTCTAGGTTTGACTTGTTATAATCCTCTATCATATTCATTTCCCTCTCAATTGATAACTTTTATCAACTGTAACATACATCGCTTATATTTTTGTTATACATGATTATTAAATATGGTAAAATTATCATAAAAACAAAAGGGGTCATTTTATGAAGAAAGTTAATTTCACTGCTCGTCTCGTTTTTTGGACGGGTATTACTTGTTTGGTATTAGGACTAATTGTTGCCATTATCTCTGCTTCTATAATTTCTTCATATGGAGAGTTAATGTACTCCATCCCTTCTGGCTTCCTGCAATTTTTAGCTACTGCTTCTCCATTTGCGCTCGTAGGTATTATTCTACTTGGGCTTAGTGAGATGATTGAGCAACAGTCGTTAACCAATCAATTATTAGCCAAAAATTCTGGTGTTGATGTTAAGGCTTATCATACGGAGTTATACAATACCCATTTAACAGAAAAACAGACGCTTAAAGAGCAATATGCGCATGTAGCAACGTCTGAACCAAAAGCGCCAACTCTTAATTATGAGGTGATCAAAAAACGTTTTGATGAAGTGAATTGGTATATAAAAGACACAGATGTTAACTGGGTTTGTCATATTGTTGGGCAATCAGACGAGCGAGTCCATACGATTACAGCGAGTCCATGGCACTATTATTTTGTCGCCGAAACGTCAGGGAATAAGTATCTAATTAAAATCGATCGCGACCTAACAAATACAGCTAAAATCCTCAATTGGCACGACCACTCGAATATGCTTGAATGGTGGCATACCTACAAAACCAAAAACTAATCATTAGTACGCAAAAAAAATCAGTGAGAACTTATCCTCACTGATTTTTTCTATAATTGTGTAGCTTGTTCAGAAAGTGACTCTTCTTCGTTCTCTTTGGCTTTTACTGGCTGATCACGGAAATCTTCTCCTGGTTTAGAACGTTTCATAAAGAAGGAGAGCACAAGTGCAATCAATGCTACAAATACAGTAAGAAGGAATGCATCATTAATCCCTTCAACCGTTGCTTGATTAACTAGATCCTGCCCTGCAAGACCTGATCCTGCAAGCTCCTCAACATGAGTGGTTGTTCTTGTTGACATGATTGTAACAAGAAGAGCAGACCCAATCGCACCTGATACTTGTTGAAGTGTATTATTCATCGCCGTTCCATGTGGATTATAACGAGCTGGAAGCTGATTTAATCCGTTGGTCATAACAGGCATCATCACCATTGACATACCAAACATTCTTGCTGTGTAAAGGAGCATGAGTGTCGTATATGTTGTTTCCATTGTTAATCTGCTAAACATAAACGACGTTAAAATGGTGATTGATAATCCTGTAATAGCTAGTAATCTTGCCCCGTATTTATCAAAAAGCTTACCTGTGATAGGTGACATGATTCCCATTAATAAGGCACCAGGAAGCATTAGCAAACCTGAATCTAGTGGGGAAATCCCTCTAATTGTTTGGACATACATTGGAAGAAGTAGCATTGCACCAAACATCGCCATCATTAATGTAACAGAAATCATTGATGATAAAGCAAACATTGGATATCGATAAATTCGGAACTCAAGCATAGGTACCTCTAGTTTTAATTGACGAAGGATAAAGACAACTAACGCAATCCCACCGGCAATTAATGTAAGATAAACCTCTGGTGTGCCCCAAGCCTTTGTCTCCCGCTGAACCAAAACCATATAACAATCCACCAAATCCAATACTCGATAGGATTACAGACAATCCATCCAGTTTAATCGCAATTGGCTCTTTTTTATCATGTAACAAAAAGACGGCTGTCAGCAGAATAACAACTGCAACAGGAAGTGTGACATAAAATAGCATTTTCCATGAATAGTGCTCAATTAAAAAACCAGATAGTGTTGGACCTATGGCCGGTGCAAAGATCATAACAAGACCAAAAACACCCATCGCAGCCCCTCGTTTTTCAATTGGAAAACCAGTTAATAACACATTCATTAATAATGGCATCATGATGGCTGAACCTGATGCTTGAATGACACGTGCAGATAATAGAACCGGAAAGTTCCAAGAAACAACGGCTAATATCGTCCCAAGTGTAAACAAGCTAATTGCTGTTAAAAATAGACTTCTAACAGTGAATTTCTGAATAAGGAATGCCGTAACCGGTATTAATACCCCATTCACCAGCATATAGCCAGTTGCTAACCATTGAACGGTTGAAGCTGAAATTTCAAAATCTCTCATAATAGATGGTAACGCCACATTAAGTAGTGTTTCATTTAATATCGAGATAAATGCCCCCGCAAGCAAAATTGCAATAATGCCGTAGGGAGGTCGTTTTGTTTCTTCTATTGATGTTGAATTTGACATTTATACCCCTCCATAACAACTGTTCATTTTTTTATACCAGTGTTATACTGAACTTATATTACTCCTGTCATTTCTAAATTGCAACAAGAGAATCTTGCTTTTTTCATGAAAAACTGTGAAACTTTTTAAGGTAGGAAAAGATTATGGAGAGGTGTCAAATGAACAATCGCAGACAGGACGTTATTGAAAGCGCTCATCAAGTTTTCGCAGAGAAAGGGTACCGAGCAGCTTCCATTCAAAACATTCTCGATCGTAGCTCAATATCTAAAGGGACTTTATATAAATACTTTTCATCTAAAAGCGATATCATTTTAGCCGTCTTTAAATGGCTAGCACATAAGATTGAACAAGCTAGAGATGAGCTCATACTTTATCGCGACCCTAAGGACCTTGATACGCTTAAGGAACAGATCAGTATCCAGATAGAACTGCTAGAAACCTACAAAATGTTTTCATTATTCCAGGAGGTTTTTGTCTCAGATGACATTGAGCTTAAACAGTATATTAAACAGCACCAAGCTATACGAATTAAAATGGATACACAGACGATTAACTGATATTTTTGATGAGGAAGCAGCTCCATATTTATTAGACTGCGCAGTCATGATGACCGGTATTCTTCATATGCATTTTAGATATCATTCTGCCACCACACCTAAAACACAAAGAACAAGCAAGGATGTTGTGCATTACTGTATTAATCGGCTAGTGGAATTAGTTCATCAGGTCACAAAGAATAAGGAACAGCTGTTAGATCCACAGCTTCTTGATCAATGGGCTCCAGATCAAATGAAGGAAGAGGATCTTCGTATTGAGACACTCGAGCAATCTTTGTTTAATTTAAAGCAGCTGATATTTAAGCACTCAAGTGAAGACGAACAAAAAAAGCACAAGGAACGGCTGGATTTTCTCAATGAAGAGCTTGTCCAACAAACCGAACCTCGTACTTTTTTAATTGATAGCATAATAGGGTCTCTTACGATTGATGCTAAACCAGAGTGGCAAAAGCAGCTTAGTGAATTTAAAGCAAGCGTTTTAATTTTTCTAAAAGACTCAGATTAAATTCTACAAATCCCAGAAGGTATCAAAGTCCACCTTATAATCCATATCTTGAAGCGTAATGATAATACGTCTTGCGCTTCTCACACTCGGCTCTCTGTCTTCCTTGCAGAGTCTGCGTACGGTTTCACGACTAACTCCACACATATTGGCCATTCGTTGCTGCGTAATCTCATGCTGAGACAAAAATTGTGCAAAAGGAGTCTCAGGTTCTGTTATCTGATACATCAATGCACCTCCGAGTTTTTTCTGTCAATGAATCTTTATGCATTTATTATAACTTGCTTTAAAGCGTAGTTGTCGGGTGAATTGCCTCTTTATAGTTGGGAAAAACGCGATTACATTTTAAAAGAAATGATGTGTTTTTCTTCCTAATTGCATAGAAAAAAAGAGAACGAAGACATCCTTGTCCCGTTCCCTTTATACTAGTTTAACCGTTTTTGAGGATTGGGATAATAAGCTAAAACTTCCTCACTTCAGTTAATGTCGGCATTCCTGTTTGAGCTCCAAATTTAGTCACAGACAATCCTGCAGCATCATTTGCAAACTCAATTGCTTCTGCTAACTCTATTCCACTAGCAAGACAATAGGAAAGAGCTCCGTTAAATGTATCTCCTGCTCCTGTCGTATCAATGACCTCGACATCCCTACCTTGAACAAATCCAGTCACAATATCCCCTTTTTGTTTAAAGCGAACTCCTTCACTTCCTAATGTCACAACAACAGCATCTACCTTCTCTTTTAGTAGGTCCTCGATACCCAACTCCACATTAGACTGTTCTGTCATATGTGCTAGCTCCGTTTCGTTTGGTGTGATGTAATGAACCGCTTGGAGTAATGATTCATTGAGACGCTCAGCCGGTGCTGGCGCAGGATTTAGAATAACCTTTACTGCAGATTCAGCAGCGATCTGGGCTGCATGTTCAACAATCTCCAGTGGAATTTCAAGTTGGAGCACCACGATATCTGCAGATTGAATGATGTCCTTTGCTGCATCAATATGCTCTTTTGTTAAGGCAAAGTTCGCTCCAGGAACAATGATAATTTGATTATCCTCTTCTGAAACCGTGATTTGTGCCATACCCGTTGTTTGTCCTTGAAGTATTTGAACAAATGATGTATCAATTTGTTCATCCTGTAGGTGCTTGAGCAATGCTTGACCTGAATGGTCATCTCCTACAGCACCAATCATACTTACCTCGGCGCCAAGTCTGGCAGCTGCTACTGCTTGATTAGCTCCTTTTCCACCTGGAAGTTGATCAAAGCTCTCACCTGAGATGGTTTCACCTTTTTGGGGAAATCGGCTTGATCTCGTGACCATATCCATATTAATACTTCCTATGACAACTACTTTTGGTTTATTTGTTAACATGTATCAGTCACCCGCTTTTTCTGTTCGTTTCCTCTAGTTAGACCCATAAAGAATATCATATTCTGTAGGTTCTGCCTAATTGGGTGTTGGTTTCATCGTCCTGTCACATAGAGTCCGTTAATACCTGCTCATTATCTGCTAAAATAGGTTGGATGTACTTTTTATGAGGTGGCGTATGAAACGAAAAATAGCTGTTCTTGTTTTATTTCTTATATTTGGAGTATTGGTCTATTTGAATCGATTTGATTTAGTCGATTGGATTCGCGATTATGGGCAACGCTCGGTTATTCTAACCACTATTGCCGCGACGTTATTTGCCTTATTTCCTGTTATTCCGTATCCGATTATTGGCGCATTACTCGGAGTGATGTACGGGCCGGCACTTGGGAGCCTTGTCACTTGGATTGGTTCATCCATTGCGTCCATTATTATGTTTATCGCCATTCGTTTTGGCTTTCAGGATTGGGGACGGAAGGTAATTACTCGTTATCAATCATTAGACAAAATTACAGCGTTATTCGAACGAAATGCATTTATGACGATTTTTATCAGTCGTATGGTACCTGTGATTCCTTCAATTGTTGCAAATTCTTATTTTGCTTTAAGCCGAGTATCATTAGGCGTCTATTCCATCGCATCAACAATCGGAAAAATTCCTTCAATGATTCTGTTCGCAACAGTAGGTAGCACGCTACTAAACAACCCAGGCGACCTTTTATTTGTGGGGTTATACTATGTTGGATTTTTACTGGTTGTTTACAGTTGCTATCGAATGTGGACAAGAAGGGGAAGATGATCGGCTATCGTTAACCGCTTCTAGATAAGCAGAGAAATTAGCGTGGTTGATTTAGGCACATCCTTAGACATGTCAGCAGTCATCAGATTCTGATTACACTGTTTGAATGAAGCTCTATCAGAGCGGACGGGATGGGGCCGACTCCGAGGGGATGTACGGGCAGGCTTGAAATACACTGGCATAGCCAGTTTAGTTCAAGGCCCGCCCCCGGAAAGCGTGCCCCATCCCGGGAGCGGATGTATAAGGACCCACACTTTGCTAAAGGCCCGTACTGCTATAAGTAGCAGTACGGGCCTTATTTTCCTATAGGAAGAGGGAGCTACTAATGGGTTTCGAGATACTCCCTCTCTCATTACTCTTGATCTAATTTCAAAAGCGTCCTGTAGAGAATGGTGGTTGAAATCTTCACATCTTCTGGTGTGGTCCATTCTTTTGGATTGTGGCTGATTCCATTTTGAGAACGTGCGAATATCATACCCATTGGCCACTTGCCTGTGAATTGCATACCGTCATGTCCCGCTCCGCTTGGTAACGTTACTGGTCCGATTCCCTCTTCTTCTAAACTAGCTTCGATCGCTTGCTGAATCGTTTCAGAGCAAGGAGCTTGGAGAAATCCTCTGCATCTCCTCAATCTCTAGTTCAAGTTGACGCTCACTCGCAATATGTTCAGCGACCTGTCGAATATCTGCTTCCGCTTGATCTCGAACGGATTCTTGCACATGTCTGAGATCGATGGTCCATTCACTATATCCAGGGATCACATTTGTGCCACCCGGCTTAGCTAAAATTTGCCCAACTGTTGCAACTAACTCTGGATATTTGTTTGCAATGCGTTCAATTTCTGCAATGATCAGACTCGCACCGACTAGCGTGTCACGCCGTTGATTCATCGGAGTAGCACCTGCATGACCAGCCTCACCTGTTAGTTTCATACGTAACCAGGCATGGACCAGCAATCCCGCTAACAATGCCTGCTGCTATATTAGCTGACTCAAGGATTTTTCCTTGTTCAATGTGTAGCTCTAGGTAGGCTTTTATATTTTCAAGCTTTGCCTCCCCAAAAGCATTTGGATCATAACCTTGCTGCTTCATTGCTTCATAAATACTGACACCATCTGCATCCGTCTTTTGTAATTGTTCTGCTGTTAAAATACCCGCAACAGCTCTGCTTCCAATCATACCAAGACCAAACCGCGATCCTTCTTCATCTTTAAAAGCCATCACTTTGACTGTATGCGTTAGCTCTTTGCCTTGTTCCTGCAGGCTTTCTAATACCTCGATTCCTGCAAGAACACCTAATGGCCCGTCAAAATTCCCTCCATTTGGTACACTATCAACGTGTGAGCCAATTAATAATGTATCCTCTTTGGTTCCTTTTTTAATGCCATACAGATTTCCTACTGAATCATAGCCGGTTGTCAGACCAGCTTCTTCCATATACGTTCTCACCTGCTCATTCGCAGCCGCTTCAAGATCAGTGTAGGAGTATCTTGTGACTCCACCGTCATCCGTTTTTCCTATTTCGGATAGTTCCTTAAGTCTAATCCAGATTCGTTCCCCATTAATCATTTGATTTTCCCTTCTTTCCTTTTAACGTAAATTGAAAGTGGCATACGCCTTCTTTTATTACATATTGATCATGCTCTACTTCGATGTCTGGATTAAATCCTTTTGCTACTGCTGGGTCAATCATCTCACAGTACAGAATTCCGTATTCACCCATTTCATCATCTACCCATTGCTGACCAAACGGACATTTAGTAAATGTTTGGTCAATATTACCTTCCGTGAACACATTTTCAAATTCAAACAGATCACTTCTGCCCATATCATAATTTGGAAGATATTGTTCCAGGTCATTCGCATAGCCCATATGTTTAGCGCGTTTCGCTATTCCCTGTCCTCTCACTTCACCGAATGTTCGGACACCTTCACGAACAGCATGCTTGCCAGCTTCTCCATAATGATCAACAATCTCTTTGGTGACGTGAGCAAACAATTGGGCCATCCATGGATAAATGGACTGCTGATCTAGTTCCAAACCTTTTGTTGCTACGGTGTGATTAGGAAGATACGATGCAAGACAATGAATTTCTCCTTCAAACGTTGCTTGATCAGAGATGAGCTTGGCACGTGCCAAGCCAAACGCTTCTATTCCATTTCTTATAAAACTTTTGGCCCCTTCCCCAAATTCTTTTGTAATTGCCGACTCCAAATGTGTGATAAGCTTTGCCGTGATCGAATACATTGAGAGTGTAGGCAACGGTTGTCGATTTGTTGACATATGCATTCTACCTCCTCATCAAATATGAACTTTTTCTATCTACCCAGTGTATCATGGGACTCAAATAAACATAAAAAAAACCGTCTTAGCATTCAGACGGTTCATTCATTGTTTGGACATGTTTCCTCATCACGTAAATGTCCAGAGCGATTTACTTTTGTATCCAGATACGCTTTATTAAATTCAGAGACATCGCCCCATAAAGGAGTTCTCCCTAATACCGGCAATCCCGCGTTTCTAAGTGCTTCCAACTTCTTTGGATTATTTGTGATTAAGGTCACTGGTTTTGATCGTAATGTTTTGAGTACTTTAATGACATCATCATAATTTCTTGAATCATCAACAAATCCAAGAGCCTGATTCGCTTCTACCGTGTCGTATCCATTTTCCTGAAGGATATAGGCCATTGCTTTACTAAACAAACCAATTCCTCTTCCTTCGTGGTTTGCTAAATAAAATAGGGCCCCCGTCCCGTGTTCAGCAATCATCTTCATCGATTGTTTTAATTGAAACCCACAATCGCATCTTTTACTTCCAAATATATCTCCAGTATGACAGATCGAATGCATTCGAATAATTGCATCCTCATCAAAAGAAAAATCGCCATACGTTAGAACACTCGATTGTTGGAATTCAGCTAAGTTTTCGGAGGATAATTTCTCGAGCATGCGATCAAAATCCTCTGTGACCTCTTGGCAATGTAACCAGCAATACCATTGAAACGTAACGGTTTCACCATATAAGTTAACAGGCAATTGAATGGGTCCAACTAGATAAATCGCCCCTTCATCTAAAGGGATCATTTGAATTTTTTCTTCTATACGTGAAAGACCTTTAACATCTATTTTCATTTCAGTCATGGTAGATACCCCTTTGTTATTATCATGTCTCATTATACTTTTTTTATAAACGGTACTGTTATCATATGCCCTGATCATCAGATTAGATAGTAGCCACTTTGATGTACCTTAGTATAAAAAAAGATACTAAATCAAAAAAGAACCCCATTTCCTTATGGGGCATTTCGATTTATCGGTTTTTTTAACCCTAGATGCTCTCTTAGATTAGAACCTGAGTAATCCGTTCGAACAAGTCCTCTCTCCTGCAGAATAGGCACAACTTTTCCAACAAAATCTTCAAGTCCACTTGGTAGCAAAGGAATCTGTAGCATAAATCCATCTGCTGCCTCTTCTGTGATCCATCGCTCCATGGCATCGGCTACTTGTTCTGCGGTGCCAACAAATTCATCCTTTCGTGCCGAATTCGTTAGCCTGCCATATAATTCACCTACAGTAAGTTGTTCTGTTTCAATTATTTTTTTCATTTCATCAAATTGACTTTGGATGCCGTTGACTTCTGGAAAGACAACTTCACTTGCTGGAGTATCATTGGAATACGGTGAAAAATCAACATTACCCATATAACCAGACAAAAAGCGCAAACCAACATCAACTGGTACAAGATCTTGTAACTCCTGATGCTTCTTAATGGCCTCTTCTTCCGTATCTCCGATGATAGGAGCAATCGCATGCAAAATGAGAAGATCCTCTTGCTGTCTTCCAAATTCATTTAGCCTGTCCTTTAACTCGCGATAAAAAGCTTTTGCACCTTCAATATTGTCTTTATGGGCAAATACAACTTCTGCCGTTCTTGCCGCAAGTTGCTGACCGTCAACGGAAGATCCTGCCTGAATAATAACTGGTTGTCCTTGGTCTGAGCGGGCAATATTAAGCGGCCCCTTCACTTGGAAAAAGTCGCCTTTATAATGAAGTTCATGAACCTTCTCTTTGTCATAGAAGCTGCCTGTCTCTTTATTATAGGAAAAAGCATCGTCTTCCCAAGAATCCCAAAGCCCTTGCACAACGTCTATAAACTCCTCAGCGCGATGATATCGCTCACGATGAGTGTAGTGGTCATGCCTGCTAAAATTTTGACCCGTTTCACCCGTTGCATCACCAGTCGTCACCATATTCCATCCTACTCTTCCCTTTGAAAGCATATCAACTGATGCAACTTGGCGTGCTAAATTATATGGTTCGTTGTAGGAAGTGGAAGCTGTAGCACCTAAACCTATATGTGTTGTAGCAGTCGCCATTGCTGTGATCAGGATGAGTGGATCAAACCGGTTTAGAATATTTGGATGGGAATCGTGATTAATTGCTAAGCTATCCGCAATAAAGGCTATATCAAATCGCCCTTTTTCTGCAAGCTGTGCTAAGTGTTGATAATAGGAAACGTCAATGCTTGAACTTGGCTGAGCTGTTGGGTGACGCCAAGAGGCAACATGCATACCTGTACCAATTAAGTACGCAGCCAGTTTCATTTGCTTTTTCTCGCCCATCTTAATAGGTCTCCTTATACGTACTCAGCTCTTCAAGCGTAATAAATGTAGGGAGATAGTTGCCATCATACGTCTCTTCAATAAAGTTTGCCGTCTCATCACTTTGATAGATATCAATAATCGTTTGAAAAGCTGGCTGATCCTTGTTCTCCTCAAGTGTTGCAATGATATTGATATAGGGCTTCGCTGTCGCGTCTTCATGAATCACCGCATCATCAAGCATTAAATTAGCTTGAAGAGCCACACCATTATTAATAATTGCCGCATCTAAGTCTTCCATCACACGTGGCGCACTTGCTCCATCAACAGGCACAAATTCAAGATTTTTAGGATTTTCCTTTACCTTGTCCGCGCCCCCATTTCCATCAAAATCATCAACCAATTTAATGAGTCCTTCAGATTGTAACAATGCCAAAGCTCTTCCCCAATTGGAACTGTCGTTTGGAAGTGCCACTGTTGATCCATCAGCAAGTTCACTTATTTCTGTTATCGTGTCGGAATACATCCCAAGTGGTGCAATAATGGTGGTAGCAATAGGCACAATATTTGTTTCATTTGCTTCATTAAAAAGATCTAGATACGCAATGTGTTGAAACGCATTGATATCAATATCCCCTTCAACTAGAATTTGATTGGGGTCCACCGTCGCATCAAGCTCTACTAGCTCCAGATCAACCCCTTCTTCTTCTGCCTTTTCTTGAATATAGGTCCACGTTTTTTCCTCAGAATTCCGAATCCCTACTTTTACCGTTTCATCATTCTGACCAGAAGACACAGAGCAGCCTCCAAGAAAAATACCAAAAGCTATACCTACAACGACTAGCCTTTTCATGTCCAACCCCCACTTTAAAATACTGGCACCACTGCACCATCATATTCATTCTCTATATACGTTCTCACTTTATCCGATTGAAGAGCCTCTGCTAACTTCTGAATCGCTTCAGTGTCTGCTTTTTCAGGAGTTGATACCAATATATTGACGTATGGTGATTCACTTCCCTCAATGATTAAAGCATCCTCTAACGGATCAAGATCAATCTCTAAAGCATAATTTGTATTAATGGCCACCAGATCAAGATCATCCAAAGCACGAGGCAATAAAGGCCCGTCTAACGTCTTAAATTCTAAATCCAATTCATTTTCAACTATATCTGCAACGGTAAAATCACTTGTCTTTTCCATTGTATCTAATTGGATAATGTCATTTGCCTCAAGCAATTGTAGTGCCCGCGACAGATTAACAGGATCATTTGGAATCGCCACCTCCGTTCCCTGCGCTACTTCATCGATAGAGTTATACGTTTTTGAATAAAAACCAAATGGCTCAATATGAATACCAGCTACTTCTACTAGATCAAGACCAATATCTTCGTTCACTTGATTTAAATACGGAGTATGTTGAAAGAAGTTTGCATCGTATTCTCCATCCGCTGTTTGTCTGTTTGTCTGTACACCGTCTGTACTCAAGTCAACTTCGAGTTCGATGCCTTCAGCTTCCAAGTCCTCGGCAATAAGTTCAAGTAGCTCACCATGTGGAGTCGAGGCAGCCGAGATACGTAACACTTCTATCTCCTCATCACCCGAAGCACCTGATTCACTACCACAAGCTGTTAAACCCAATAAACCAATAAGAGTTATTGCTTTAGCGTACGTTTTCATCTAATCCCCCTCACTTTTTACACAATGCTCTCTGTTTGGAAAAACGATAATTGTCGTAGCTGTTGAAACGTATGAAGCTTCTCATCCACATTCGTTAGTGGAACATGAACAATGAGTTCATCTACATCTAATCCTTCAGTAAGCTCTTCTAACTTATTTTTGACGGTATCAATTGAACCCGTTATGACCCCTGATTCTTTTTTATCTATCCAATAGCTAATACCTGTTGATTCGCCAAAAGCAGCAGCACGTTCATAGGAATTGACATTAAGTGTACGACCATCTTCAACATGCACTTTGAAGCTGTATGGATATTTATTAAGCGCCTTCGCTTCTTCATCTGTGTCGGCTACAATAATACCTACCGCAAGTAGGAATTGAGGCTGTGAATGGTCTCTAGCTTGAAACGTTTCTTGATAAACTGAAGCAGCAGCACGTAGTTCTTCAATCGTAGAATTAATAAAACTAGCAAACACATAGGAAACACCATGAGATGCGGCTAGTTCTGCACTCTTTGAACTTCCCCCAATAAATAAACATCGGCCGGCTTCTTTGGAATGGGCCATGCCACTAACTCACGCTCCTTCTCTCCATCATTTAAAAACCCGAGTAACTCTCCAAACTTTTCATTAAATGCCTCACTATCAGAACCAGTGCCTTGAAGAGCTGTTGTTGAAATGTTTGTTCCACCAGGAGCTTTTCCAATACCAAGATCCACCCTATCCGGTTCAAGTGAAGCGAGCACATTAAAAACCTCAGCTACCTTAAAAGCAGGATAATGCTGAAGCATCACTCCACCAGAACCAACACGAATACGCTTTGTTTTTGCAAGAATATAAGGAATTAATGCCTCAGGAGCAGAACCAGCTAATTCAGCAAAATTATGATGCTCAGATACCCAAAAGCGACTAAAACCTAACTCATCTGCAAACTGCGCCAGCTTCACCGTTTTTTTCAAGGCCTCCACAGCCGTTTCCTCTTCTGCAATAGGACTTTGATCTAATATACTTATTCGCATCATCTATTCCTTCTTTCTATAGTATTAAATACTTATAAACTTAATCGGAATTAATATTCCACTAAATATAGCACTGAGCTCACAGATAATCAATTGCGTTTTTGATAGGATTTATCTATCAATTGAATAAATTTCAAATGAAAAAACCGCTGATTGAGTTTGAACAGCGGGATCGTTGTTATGGCTAGTGGATTGATGTTCTGGTTGGTGGGGGGGAAGTTGTTCTGGCTAATGTGTCGTTTTTCTTGGTTACAGGTTCTTGCTCTTGTTGGTGCAGGGGTTGGTCTTAGTAACTGCTCCTTGCTCTTGTTGCTGCGGGGATTCGTCTTGGTTACTGCTTCTTGCTCTTGATAATGCGGAGGTTCGTCTTGGTTTCAGTTTCTTGCTCTTGATTATGCTCCAATTCATCTTGGTTACTGCTCCTTGCTCTTGATTATGCTCCAATTCTTCTTGGTTACTGCTCCTTGCTCTTGATGCTGCGTCGATTCTTCTTGGTAACTGATCCTTGCTCTTGATTATGCTCCAATTCGTCTTGGTTACTGCTCCTTGCTCTTGTTGCTGCGGAGGTTCTTCTTGGTAACTGATCCTTGCTCTTGATGATGCTCCAATTCGTCTTGGTTACTGCTCCTTGCTCTTGTTGCTGCGGGGATTCGTCTTGGTTACTGCTCCTTGCTCTTGATGCTGCGTCGATTCGTCTTGGTTACTGCTCCTTGCTCTTGATTATGCTCCAACTCGTCTTGGTTACTGCTCCTTGCTCTTGATGCTGCGTCGATTCGTCTTGGTTACTGCTCCTTGCTCTTGATGATGCTCCAATTCGTCTTGGTTACTGCTCCTTGCTCTTGATGATGCTCCAATTCGTCTTGGTTACTGCTCCTTGCTCTTGATGATGCTTCGATTCGTCTTAGTAACTACTCCTTGCTCTTGATGGTGCTTGGTTTCGGCTTGATAACACCTCCTCCCTCTTGCTAAACCTCCATCCATCTCTGCCCTTCCTAAGAAGAACATTATGAGAAAGACCGTTCCAATTTAGTCAAATTAATAAGATCCTTAATTGCTGCACTTGCCGCGCCTGTTGGACTTGATGCTCCTCCTGAAACAAATAATTCTCCCATTTCCTCGGTCGAAAATAGAATTCCTTTGTTTGTGCCATGAACGTGTGATAATGGATGCTCATTTGATAAAAACTCAGTCTTTACTGAGAGCGTGACTATTTGATCCTGACATGTAGCCCTTGCCACTAATCTTACTTTACTACCTTTTTCTTTGGCATGAAGAATATCTGCTTTTGTAAGATTTGTGATTCCAATAACTGACGCATCGTTATACGAACGATTTGCTTTAAATATGCTATTGGCTAGTATGACTAGTTTGTTTGCTGTATCGATTCCTTCCACATCAAGCGATGGATCGGTTTCTGCAATGCCTTTTTCTTGTGCTCGTTGGAGAGATTCTGAAAAATCCCGACCAGTATCCATCATCTCTGAGAGTATGTAGTTGCTTGTTCCGTTTAAGACTGCCAAAAATTCCGTGATTGTTGTACCTGCTAAACAATACTCTGCCACATCTAAGGTCGGCAAAGCCGCCGCAACTGCTCCACTATATTTAATGACACGCTGATGAGATTGAGCCAATTCCATTAATTCTAAAAAATGATGAACAAGCGCCCCTTTGGAAATAGCAACAATATCTAGTCCATCTGTTATTGCCTGCTTCATATAGCTATACCCCGGCTCCCCATGTGCTTGATGAGTCGGAGCAGCTTCCACCAATACATCTCCACGAAATGTATAATCCGTTTGTAATGTTATTTCTGCCCTTTTCGCATAAGCGTTGATCCCCGCTGATCCAGGTTCACTCTCTAGTAACTGCTGCAGATTTAGACCACTTTGATCTTCCAAGAGACCATGTCTGCCAATGATCCCTACCACTCGAATGTTCATTTGATAATCATCCTGCTTGTTTGCTAGTAGCTTAATGATCGAACGACTGACTGAACCAAATCCACTTATATAAATCTTCATATTTTCCTCCAGTAAGAATTTTCTCTCCACACAGATGTCTATTCCGATTAAACTAGATGAATAAAGGTAAAAGTAGAGTTAGACATTTTACTTGTGATTTTTTGCATCATCATAGATGATAGAAACTAACAGAGTTCACTATTTAAAAGGAGTACTACACTATGACCACAACGGTTCCTTCAAATTCACTTAAAATACTTCTAAGAGCATCAAAAGAAACCATTCCAAAAGCAAGGCAGCATCTTAAAGATTGGAAACAAGTTAGTCAACAAATTCCAGATAAAGAGATCCGTGAACAAGCATCCTGGACCATTAGTGATAAGACCTTTCACTGCGAAGGTGGCAGTATCCTCGGACTTTTAGCTGGTGACAATCAAGATGCATATATCAAATTCATGGTCGCTTATCAAAGCATCTGTGACTATTTAGATACCCTCTGCGACAAAAATGATGCGCATAATCAGGAGGACTTCCGCTCTATCCATCATGCATTATTAGACAGTCTCAGTCCAGGGGAGCCATTCTATGACTACTATCAACACCGCCAACCATTTGATGATGGTGGATATTTAAAACAGCTAGTCACAACTTGTAGAGAAACCATCGAGACTTTCCCAGGGTTTGCAAACATGCAAGAGGATATGAAAGAGGTATCTCAGTTTTATATTGACTTCCAAGTATATAAACACGTTGAAAAAAGCCTAAGAGAGCCACTTCTTATGCATTTTTATGAAACGAACAAACACCTCGCTCCAGACATGCGTTGGTATGAGTTCGCCTGTGGAACAGCTTCAACACTCGGTTTGTATTGCCTCGCAGCATATGCAGCTAATAGCATCAAGACAAAATCAGAGTCTAAACAAATCAAAGAAGCCTACTTCCCTTGGTTACAAGGACTGCATATCATGCTGGATTATTTTATTGACCAAGAAGAAGACCGTGCCGAAGATGAGATGAACTTTACAAGCTATTACGAAAATAGAGATGACCTCATTAACCGAGTCAATATCCTGGATCAAGAAGCAACAACCAAGTTAAAAACGTTACCAGATGCATCCTTCCACCTTTTGATCAAACGAGGACTTTACGCCATTTACCTTGCCGACTCAAAAGTCAAAGCACACCCGCAAATGCAAAAAGATGCAAAATCGTTACTCAAACTTGGCGGAATGCCCGCTAAATTTTTCTATTATAATCGATGGATGTTTAAACGGAAGACGTAAAAAAGAAGAAAGAGCAAACTCAGGTGGTTTGCTCTTTTTGAGTTCACTAAAAAAAGGTATCTTAAATCGGATCTACTTCTATTCAAAAATTAAAAGCCCACCCAATATAGGCCGGCTCATATATTTAATTATCCTCTGGTCCTTCATACGCATAACGACCACGATATGGTTTTGTAATATATTCATTCTCTTCTACAATTTTATTTAACATCACGTAAAGAGAACTTTCGTTATAAACAATATTATTTCGTTCAAGCTCTGCTCCAATCTCTTTTGCATTTAAAGAAAGAGTAGAGTTTTTAAGGGTTTTTACAATAAATGGTTCAATAATGTCACGCTTTGCTCGGACTGGTCTTTGCTGTTCTTTGGGCGACACGTCTTGTTTAATCTCTGAATAGGAAGATGAATCTGCAGTACCATCACGCAAATCTAACTCTCTTAACCTCGAATAAATGACGTTAAACTCCTCGGCACTTGCTTTTCGTTCTTCATAAATTTGTTCCATACGTTGTTTGAGTGCATCTCTTTCTGTGTACACGATTAGTTTTTTCTCCCCTCGCTATTCTACTATTTATATTCTACCTATAAAAGGTGCCAGACGTAAATATAAAAATTCTGAATAGCAAATAGAAAATTCATCCAAATTACATTTTTCAGTAACTTATATCTATATTTCTCCCTAAATGTGGATGCCCAGCAGTTTGATTTGCTGAATCTAATAGCTTTACCACTGCCTCACCCTGTACCTCCGCTGTTTCCTTAGCCTGCTTCATTACAGACAAGGAGACCTGTTGTCCTGTATTCACCTGACTCATTGCCATAGAAAGAAGAGCAATATCCATTTTCACACCTCGTTTTCAACATTTAGAGTTAACTAGTTTCTTTCATTTCCATTTCTTTTAAATATTCAACAACAAGACTTGTTCCTTTTTTTGATACAACCCAATCAACTGGCAAACCAGGGATATATAAATAAGTATCATTCAGAATCTGATCCATTGATTCTATTCCCAGTAAGTGAACTGAACCTTCTACCGTTTGCAAAACCTTACGCACAGCAACTAAAACCGCATTCGCTTCTATTAATAATAGAGCTCTCTCCTCCTCATTTGTAAGCCGACTGTCTCTAACCATCGATCGCAATCGCTCTATACTTATACAAAGATTTGATAGATACTCATGATATTCCCTAACTACTTCAATTATAAATGCACCTGGATCCACATACGCTTGATCACTTCTCGAATAACGTCTCATCAAACTTGCAAATGTCTTGAGAAAATGAGTATGACCCTTAACCTCGGCTAATGCTTTTGTAATGGAGGAAGCAAACGATAGAGCATCTTCTTTCGTAACCACGCTAATTCCCCCTTCTTGATGACGTAAAATACAAAAAAAAGACCTCTATCAAATTAAAGAGGTCTCTATACAAGGACATAAACTAGTCCGGGATCTAAAAGAACAAGAAATAAGCAATCTCATCTCTTTTATTATCGTCAAACTAGCAATAGATATGAAGGAATGAATTAAATTGGTTATTCGGGGTTTAAATATAACAATATTTCATTCATAAATAGATAAGATAGACAATTCAAAAAGACGGAAAGAACTTTAATAATGTCCTTCCCGCCTAAAGTATTAAATTATATATTAAAACTATTGTACATAAACTTTTCTTTCATACTTTTATAATCTTTCGTCACCTTTATCTAAAGGCTTATAACTAATTTCATCAGCGTAAGCATTTGTTCCAATCGTAGTTAAACTTAAGATTAAAATTACAGCTACTAATAGTTTTTTCATATCAAATCATTCCTTTTCTCTGAAATTATTAGGTTATTTATATTTTGAGACGCTAACCTTAAATACAATAAAGAATTTTTATAATCATCATTTTTTTCGTAATAATGAGATATTTCTTCCAAAATTTCCTTGTATTCGAAATGCATTTCTTCTTCTTTCAATTGAGTAAGACCTTGTTCTACTAAATCCTGATTGTTATCCTGGTACAATCCTCTGGTTATAAGGCATCTAGACATATATTCATGTAAGTCTAAGTTTATTGCTTCTTCTTCTGCTTGGTCGAGCATCTTTCTACCTTCTTCTAGATCACCTAATCTGTACAAGACATTTGCTAGATTAAATTTGTTTTTGGTCTCAGTCACAGTATTTTTTTGACTATCTTGTGATAAGGAATTTTCAAAATAGGTTTTTGCCTCAACTAGTTTGTTTTGGCGCACTCGATTAAGTCCAACACCTCTAAGCGTAATAGCATACGTTACAGGAAAAGATTCACCCTGTTTAAGTACCTCCTGAAACAATACTTCAGCTTTATCATATTGATTTAGTTCAGTAGCTATATAGGCCAATGTTAGCTTACAATTTAAAATCCTTTCAAGATACATAGAATCTGTCTCAAAAATTTCAATTGCTCTAGCAATATAATTAAGAGCATACTCGTAGTGATCAAACCTATAGTGGCAAAAACCTATTTTTTGAAGGAAATCTCCTTTTTCAAAAGGACTAGATACATGATCCAATAACTTTTCTGCTATTTTATAAGCTCTTAGTGCTGATCTATACCGCTCTTGATAAAATTCATACTGTCCTGTTAGAAAATAATAGAGAAACTTTAATCGTCCATCAGTAGCTTCAGCTTCTTCTTTCAACTGCTCAATGACTTCAGGTGACTTCTTCATTTGAATTTGATCAATTAATAGTCTATGTCTAAAATTAATTAAATTATAATGTGAATTCAATTTTTCATCTTGCTGTATTTTTAATAATAGGGAATCGACTGATTTCTTTGATTCCTCAGCTTGCTCTAAATCATAAGCTATAATGCAACTATACCATTCGACTAACTTCGCTCCTACCACTTCTGGAGGAATTAATGTTTGCATTTCATCACCATCCTTCTTTCATCAATGCAATTATATTCATTTCCCATCTACATTAATAGACTTTTCAGTCGTTTCCCAATTCTCAAAAAGGAAATTTTTGTGATATGAGCATCTAATTTGTTATTCGTAATTTTAGGCTATTTGCTCAACTTCTCTACAGCCAAAGTTACTTCGCTTAATTCTCGGCAATTCGTATCAATACCAGGGTGTACTTGAGATTGACCCATTAAAATAGTTCGCATTCCTAAATGTTTGGCAGGTACGATATCCTTAGTGAGGTCGTCTCCGACAAAAATCGACTGCTCCGGAGTACTCTGTAATTTTCCCAACATATCATAAAATATTGCTACATCAGGCTTTTTAATACCTAATTCTCCTGAGGTTACAATAACATCTATGTAGTCAGAGATCCCCAATGCTTGTATTTTGTTTCGTTGATAGAAATCACGTCCGTTTGTGATAATGCCGATTTTGTATGGCTTTTGCTTGAGTGATTGCAGCATGTCTTTTAATCCAGGAAAACCGATGCTTGATGCTGGGAAGTGTAGATTCAGGTCGTGAAGCATTTTGGGAATCATGGAGTTATCTATGGAAAATGTGTTAGTGAGTTCCTTATACACATTGACTTTAGGCATCACAATCTAGTGTAAACGGACAAATTCCTTAATAAATGTGCCTTTGTTCGTTGCGTACTTCTGCAGTGAAAATAGCTTATATTGACGTTTAGCAAATTTGATTAAGGTTTGATGCTTGTCGAGTAGTGTTTGATCAAGATCAAACAAAACCGTGTTCCGCAAATTCGCCACCCTCCTTCAGTAATATAAAATGAGACTCACGCTGGATTTCGGTTCTCGGGCTTTGAGAAGGAGTTCGTTTCTTGGTAAATGGATGCTTGCTCTTGGTGTTAGAGCTCTCTTCTTGATTAATGGAAACTTGGTCTTGGTGTCCGTGCTCTCTTCGTGGTGAACAGACGCTTGGTCTTGGTGTCCGTGCTCTCTTCTTGATTAATGCCTGCTTCGTCTTGGAAAAGCTACAATCCCTCTTGCCAACGCGCCTCTGCTCTTGGTCAGTCCTCCTACGGTCTTGCTCCCGCGCTAATTGCTCTTGCCAAAATCTGCAATGGTCTTGGTAAAAGCGCCAGCACCTTTAAATCCCACCAATAAATCAAATTGGTCAATAAAAATGTCCATTTTTATTCCTTATTGAAAGTAAGTACTCTCTTCTTGGTAAAATCGAGTTTGGTCTTGAAGTAGGAGGGCTGTTCTTGATAGGAGGGGAATTGGTCTTGGTTTTAGAGCTCTCTTCTTGGAAAAGCTACAATCCTTCTTGCCGACGCGCCTCTGCTCTTAGTCAGTTCTCCCATGGTCTTGCTCCCGCACCAAATGCTCTTATCAAATGCACCATCGATCTTGGTAAGAGCGCCTGCACCTTTGAATTCTCCCACGCAAGGTGTTTGATCAAGGTATTTCGCATATTTCCAGCCTCCCTCGATAATATAAAACGAGACCCGCAACGGATCTCGTTTTATATTAGTTTTCTGTTTCGATGTCGAAGCTTGTTCCATCGGTTCGAATGGTGATTGTGCCATCGTCAATGGTGCCATAGACCTCAGCACCAGCTGCTTCTACTCGAGAGAGCGCATCGACTCCTGGGTGACCGTAGCTGTTATTTTCACCTGCAGAATAAATGGCAACTTCAGGTTGTACTTCTTCTAGAAAAAAGTCATGACTTGATGTGCTAGAGCCATGATGCCCCATATGATAGATGTCTGCTTGCAACGGGAGTCCGGTATCAACGATTCTCTGCTCGGATGGTCTTTCTGCATCTCCTGTAAACAAGAAGCTTGTGTCCCCATAATGCATGATAAAACTAATCGAATCGTTATTTAGATTTCCTGTTAGCTCCTCTCCAGGATTAACAATGTCAAACTGAAGCGAGCCTACCGTATAAGTATCTCCTGCCATGGGCTCAACGACGTCGGCATCTGATGCTAATAATGCGTCTACTAAACGTTCAAATACTTGGGAGGTTGTTTCGTTTCCATCAATCCACACTTCATCAGGTTGATATTGTTCAATGATTCCATCTCCATTACCTATATGATCGGCGTGAGGATGTGTAAAGATCAACAGGTCAAGCGTATCGACACCCAGCTCATCTAGGTGATCAAAAATTACGTCACGATCATGCCTGCCAGTGTCGATTAGGACTGTAGCGTCGCTTGTTTGAACAAGTGTACTATCCCCTTGTCCAACATCAAGATATGACACTACTGCTTCACCTTCAACTTGAGCTTGCGCACCCTTCGCCTCACTGTTTAACAGACTATCAAATTCACTACATCCTGACATAAGTAAACAAACAAATAGCAAAGGAATATATACCCAGTTGATTTTCTTCATGTTGTGAGTCCCTCCTAAAGTTGTATGTGTTAAGCATATCAGATCATCGTTTGCATAGACGGTTTAACTGAGATTTAAGTTGTTTCCCAATGTGACGTTCAAAGCTAAACAAAAGTCTTGCCTTTTATTTAGTATAGGGGGTAAACTACTTGCATAGACATTAGTTTAGGGGGTCGACTAGTTTTGAATAAGAAACAGCTGTCGGAGGCAATAACATTATTCTGCGACATCATCTTATATGGTCAACAAACGTTTTTTAAAGAAATGACTTCAGAAAAGCTGAAGGTACTATCGTTTGAACAAGTTGATTTACTTAACCTTTTAGCTTCACAGGGGCCGCTCAATTCAACGCAAATTGCTTCTTTCCAAGGATTGCACAAGAGTGCGATCTCTTCTCGACTGAAAAAGTTAGAAGAAACTGGATTAATTCAGTTTCGTAAATCTGATGAGGATCACCGAATCAAATTTGCCGAATTAACAAGTGATGGCCACCAAGAAGTTGAAAAGTGTCAAGAGTTGATGCTGGAATACTTCGGAAATCTGTTTAGTGATTTTAAAGAAGTAGATTTAACGTATTTTATTGGGATGTTAGGTCTAGTGAAGGATCGTTTACTTACTCAAACCCCATTACAAAAAGATCAAAGTGAGGATAACAAATGAAAACCATCTTACGTTTTAAATGGGGCGTTGCCTCAGCATTAGTTTTATTAGCAGCTTTATTATTTTTAACCGCACCACCACTAAGTGATTTAGTTGAAGAGAAAGGCTCCGTTCAATTAGCCGATACATTTAGCTCCAGTCAAGCTGCTGCTATTCTTGACGCAGCCGGTGAAAATGAACAAACCATAAGTGTTGTTGTGGAGTTTGACGATTCGTTAAACGGAAATGAGGATGCGGTCCAATCGTTAATTGATGAAATTGAGTCGCGTTCGTACGATGCTGATATTGACGTATTATCCCTGTTTGAATCCGATGAAATTCGGGATCAGGTTGTCTCAGAGGATGAAAGTGTTGCATTAATTCCGATCACGGTTGATGGTACAGATGATGATGTCATTGCTATCGGTGATGACTTAAAAGATTTAACTATCGACAACGGAAGTGTCTATGTAACGGGTGAAGCGCTACTTAATCATGATGTAGATGTGACTTCTCAAGAAGGATTAGCTAAAACAGAGATTATCACGGTTATTTTAATTTTTGTTTTATTACTTGTTGTCTTTAGAGCAGTTGTTACACCATTGGTGCCTTTACTATCTGTTGGGATCACCTATCTTATCAGTCAATCAGTAGTGGCCTTTTTAGCTGATTGGTTTGATTTTCCGATCTCGAATTATACGCAAATCTTTTTAGTGGCCGTGTTATTTGGAATTGGAACGGACTATTGTATCCTGCTCCTTAGTCGTTATAAAGAAGAACTAGCAGCTTGGACACGATACCCAGACAGCAATTCTGAACACGTATCGCACTGCTGGAAAAACACTTTTCTTTAGTGGTTTAGCTGTATTCATTGGCTTTGCTGCGATTGGTTTTGCGGACTTTAAAATCTATCAATCTGCTGTTGGTGTAGCCGTTGGGATTGCGGTTCTTTTACTTGTTTTATATACATTTGTTCCATTTTTGATGGCTGTCATGAAGCAGAAACTTTTCTGGCCATCTAAAAAAGTTGGTTCTCATGCTGATAATAAGCTATGGGGATTCCTTGGAAAACTATCTATTTTTAGACCCGTTGTTTCTTTAATCGTTGTAGCGATTATTACGGTTCCTTTTCTAGTAATCTATAATAATGACATCTCATTTAATAATGTGGATGAAATTAGTGCAGATGCTGATTCTGTTCAAGGACTACGTGTCATTGAAACTGGCTTCGGAATCGGAAATGCACTGCCGGTTCAAGTGGTTATAGATAGTGATGAGGAGATTGTAACTCCAGAAATTCTTGCCAACATCGAAGCTTTGTCTCGATATATTGCTTGGATGGATGAGGTAGATAAGGTCATTGGAATTACTCGTCCTGCTGGCGAAGAACTCGATGACCTTTATATTGATAATCAATTAGCACAACTAGGTGAGGGCTTAGATGAGGCTGTGGATGGAACTACTGAGCTTGAAGAAGGATTAACTCAGATTTCCGATCAATTACGCCAAATTAGTGGTCAGGTCTCAGGTAGTGCCTCTACTGAGTCTACAGGTTCACTCGGGGAAGCCGCTGATGGGATTGATCAGATCAACGAACAATTAGGTGGCGTTTCGCAACAACTGCAACAAACGCAAGATGTTCAGACCGCTGCCCAGCAGTTGGCAGGCATACAGCAAGGACTTTCTCAAATTAGTGCTGGACTGTCTGAGGGTGCTACCGAACTTGAAGGCGCAAGCGCCCAGGTTGGAGAGCTCTCTAGTGGCTTAGGTCAGCTTGCTGATGGCGTAGATGAAATAACGGAAGGAATAACGGAGCTTAGAGAAGGTCTTACAGAATCAGCTGATTTCGCTAATAAAGTAGCTGCCGCTGACTATGTTCGAGGAACTGGTGTCTATATTCCGGATGATCTTTTAGAGAACGATGATTTTCAAGAAGTGATCGACATGTACACGTTCGCAGGTGGTCAGGGACTGTCGCTTGACGTCAACTTAAAAGCAGATCCTTATTCCATAGAGGGAATTGATGCAACTCGAGAAATTAAAACAGCTGTGACACAGTTTGTACAGGGCACACCACTTCAAGACATGAGTATTGAATTTGCCGGTGTCTCTAGTTTAAATAGTGACTTAGAAGAAGTATCATCTGCTGATTTCACCAGAACCGTCATGATTATCATGGTTGGACTATTTATTACGTTGATGATTCTGCTTCGCTCTTGGACACAGCCAATTGTCATCATTGCCGGTCTCTTGCTTTCCTACTATACGTCATTAGGAATTGCAGAATTAGTCTTTGTTCATATTATGGGTTATTCCGGACTTAGTTGGGCTGTACCATTCTTTGGTTTTGTTATGTTAATCGCCCTTGGTGTCGATTATTCAATTTTCTTATTTGATCGTTATCAGGAAGAGAAAAAATTAGGCGTACGAGAAGGCTTAATGAAATCAATGGTTAAAATGGGATCTGTCATTATTACAGCTGCCATTATCCTCTCTGGAACATTTGGTGCGATGATGCCTTCTGGCGTTTTATCGCTTATGCAGATTGGAACAGTTGTGGTGAGTGGCCTCATGCTATTTGGTCTTGTCATTCTTCCATTGTTTATCCCTGCTGTCATTAGTTTGGGAGAGTCAAAGGATCAAACAAAAGAATAACGCAAAAAAACCAGTGGGCAATATAAGCTCACTGGTTTTTTTATTGTTACATCATTGTTTCGCCGAAAAATACAGCGATTAGAATAATGAGTATAAAATAGCCAGCAAAAAATAAAATCATAAGACTTTGTAACACGATACTAATAATAGCTAAAACTTTTGTAACTCCTTTAATACGAGCATAACCAGGATGGTCAACATCCTTAATCCACTTTAACGCAATAATAGATAAAATAAATCCAACAATGGCAATCGGCATCGTTCCAATGACTATAATTAGAGCGCCTAACACAGTTGTACTTTGTTGCTGCTCTGTTAAAGGAGAACCCTCCTCGTACTCTACGTCTTTGCTATCCGATTCAATTTCGTCATATTGAGACATGTCAACAATCTTCCTTTACATCTAATTTTGTGTCTGCAGATAAAAATAGGCAACAACTACAATAGCTGCGATAATCGCCAAAATGACTAATGTGCAGCCACAGCCCATGCCTCCGCCTCTTCGATGGTGGCGATCATACGGGTCATTCCTGTATCCACCATATCCTCTATTTCCTCCAAAAAAACCGCCTCCCGAGTTTTTACTGCCTCCGGTGGTTATTCGTTTTGATCCTCTTGATGAAGGACGACTCGAAGATGGACGCCTATTTGATGATCCCCTGCTTGACGACCCTCTGCTTGACGATCCCCTGCTCGAAGAACCTCTACTTGATGAACTTCTACTTGATGAGCCTCTTCCTGATGACCTTCTCGACATTGTATTCACCTCAACTTATAATTTTTCACATTTTCCTCACTTTTGTTTTATAGACTATTTTTTACTAATCAAAACCTCTTTTACATACTTTTTAAAAGATATTTCTACTTTTTTCCTGCTGTTGTCTTACTTTATGTACGAATTTTGTCTTCTTTTGGTTTCATATAACTTCATCTCTATTCATATAGACCATTTATATACATATCGGTAATGGTGTTAATGACAACATCTAGATCGTCTTTTTCTTTCGAGCAAACAAACTCCCACATAAACATTTCATTCGTATAAAACCATGACTTCGCAGCGTAGTGTGGATTGATGTCTTTTGCTACTAAGCCTTGAGTTTGAGCGTAAGTAATGTCATTAGTGATCCCTTCAATAAAACGTAAGCGAATACTGGTCCACTGGTCCTCCACTGCATTGGAATATCCGATTGCCTCTTTTATAACCTGCATAAGTGATTTGTAGCTTATCGCAAGGCTAAGAAATTCCTTTGTTTGATACACGATTAACTCCTTTGCTTCTTCCTTAGTTGAAGGTTCAAACGATAACTCAGAAACCTGATAAAAAAAGTTCATCATTGTTTGCATCAATTCAATTAATAGTTCATCTTTATTTTTAAAATAGACATACGCCGTTCCATACCCAGTCTCTGCTTTTTTGATTATCTGAGCAATGGTTGTTTTTTGAAAGCCTTGTTCTAAAAAAATGGCTTCTCCTGCTTTTACTAATCTCTCTCTTGTTTCGATCGCTTTTTGTTTCCTTGATGAAGCCATAGTATCTTCCTCCAATTTTCGATGACACGATGTCATTGACACTAGATCAGTTCGGTGATAACTTTAGCATTATCATTCAGAAAATTCAATTAGAGGAGAATGTTATGTGTCTACCATCACCGATTTTTCAAAAGAATACGCTCGGAAGCTCGATCAAAAGGATACCTTAGGCTCATTCCGTTCTGAATTCTATCTTCAAGATACAATCTATCTAGATGGAAATTCATTAGGATTGTTATCAAAACGAGCTGAATCCACTCTCCTTAAAACAGTAGAAGCTTGGAAAACACTTGGCATTGATGGGTGGACCAATGGTGAGCATCCTTGGTTCTACATGTCTGAAAATCTAGGACATCAGCTTGCCCCTTTGATTGGAGCAGATCCCGATGAAGTGGTTGTAACAGGTTCTACCACAACAAACTTACACCAAGCTTATTTCATCTTTTTATAAACCAACTGCCAAGCGTTACAAAATTGTAGCGGATGACGTAACGTTTCCTTCTGACATCTATGCCCTGCAAAGCCAAGTCAAATTAAAAGGGTATCAACCAGAAGACGCGCTGATAAAAGTTAAAAACACAGAAGGACGTTTACTTGAGGAGGATATTATCGCTGCTATGCAGGAGGATGTTGCGATTGTTGTTCTTTCAAGTGTGCTTTACCGAACAGGTCAACTTCTTAATATAGAGAAATTAACAGCTGAGGCACATAAACGAGGCATATTAATTGGATTTGATCTCTGTCATTCAGCTTGGCTCTGTAGAGCATACTTTGTCAGACTCAGATGTAGACTTTGCCTTTTGGTGTACGTATAAACATTTAAATGGTGGTCCAGGTGCAGTTGGGGCAATCTATGTAAATAAGCGTCACTTTGGCACTGAACCCGGTCTTGCTGGTTGGTTCAGCTCTAAAAAAGAAACTCAATTTGATATGTCCCATACATTAACAGCTGATGACCATGCAGGAGCTTTTGAAATTGGTACTCCTCATATCTTAAGCATGGCTCCATTAATTGGGTCGCTTGAATTATTTCATGAAGCGGGGATCAAAAGGGTTCGTGAAAAATCATTAGCATTGACTTCTTATCTAATGGCACTACTAGAGCATGAGCTTCCAGATGAGGGATTTGTGATCCGTAATCCTCGAGTAGACGAGGAACGTGGCGGTCATATTTTATTAAAACACCCTGATGCAGCACGTATTTGCAAGGCCTTAAAAGCAAACAAGGTCATTCCAGACTTTCGAGCGCCAAGCTATATTAGGCTAGGACCAGTGGCGCTATATAACTCGTTTGAAGACATTTGGAATACCGTGCAGATCCTTAAGACAATTATGCTTGAGAAGCAGTTTAAACAATTCGCAAATACACGTGATGTCATTGCATAGGAGGACAACTAATGAGTTGGATCGATATATCACAACCACTTAATCATCAAATTGCAGGTTGGCCAGGAGATACACGCTTTGCATATAAAGTAGAGTACAGCAAAAAGGATACCGGCTCCGTTAACATTGGTAAGATCACAATGAGCCTTCATACAGGAACCCACATCGACGCTCCCTATCACTTTGATGAGTCTGGAGCTCGTGTCGATGAACTTGACGTTAACCTCTATATCGGTCCATGCCAAGTCATTGATGTTTCAGAGTTCCAAGAGATTACAGCAGACCTTTTATCACATTTCACAATAAACAAATCAAGTCGCTTACTGCTTAAAACAGCATTACCAAATGACCCAACTATTTTTCCAGACGTATTCCCTTTATTGACGATTAAAGCGATCGATTATTTGAAGGATCAAGGTATCAAGCTTCTAGGAGTTGATACACCTTCAGTTGACTTACCAGATAGTAAACAGCTTCCCATCCATCATCACCTCCACCAATCCGGCATTCACATTTTAGAAAATGTCATGCTTGATCATGTGGAACCAGGAGATTATGAACTAAGCGCGTTGCCATTAGCTATATCGGATGCAGATGGTAGTCCTGTCAGGGCTGTTATTCGTCCACTAAAAGGAGACTCACTATGACTGGTACAACTGAAAATGAGAAACAGATTGAAGTCGATTTCAAAGATAAAATGACCTACGGTGAATACCTAAGTCTGGACCGCATCTTAAGCAGTCAAAACAGACTCTCTGACCATCATGATGAGATGCTTTTTATTGTGATTCACCAAGTGAGTGAGCTGTGGATGAAGCTTACTTTACATGAATTACATGCAGCAATTGAAGCAATAAAAGCAAATGAAATGGATGTCAGCTTTAAAAAACTAGCACGCGTTTCACAAATTCAGGTTCAAATTATTCAAGCGTGGGACGTATTATCTACACTCACTCCAAGTGAATATTCAGAGTTCAGAGACAGCCTCGGCTCAGCATCTGGTTTCCAGTCCTATCAGTATCGAATGATTGAGTTCGCCCTTGGCTATAAGACCCCACATGTATTAAAAATCTATGAAAAAGATCCTGCTCTTTTAGCAAAGCTTGAGGAAGCGTATCAGACTACTAGTCTGTATGATACCGCTATTAGCCAACTGCACAAGGCCGGATTCAACATATCTGATGAGATTCTAAATCGGGATCAAACCAAACCATACGTTGCGGATCAAACAGTGCTCGAAGCCTGGAAAGTCGTCTACCGCGACACCGAAACCTACTGGGAGCTCTATCAACTCGCAGAAAAATTAGTCGACATTGAAGACCGATTACAGCAATGGCGCTTTCGCCACATGAAAACGGTTGAACGAATTATCGGTTTTAAAATGGGAACTGGCGGCTCATCCGGAGTGAACTACTTAAAAAAAGTGCTAGATCAAACATTCTTTCCTGAGCTTTGGCAATTGCGTACTGAGCTTTAGTAGGTGGTGAGTGGAGCTTGGAGGGGTGGACCAAGACGAAAGGTGCTTGGACAAAGAGCATTTGGTGCGGGATCAAGCGGGGTTGATTAGGTACCAAGAGCGGTGCGCTGATATCAAGAAGGATTAGCTCCTTGCCAAGATGGTGCTCGCCTTTATCAAGATGCAGGCTCCCTCTCCAAGTCCTTTCCCGCTTTTACCAAGATCCCCTCCTCTTCTCCAAGATCGATTCCACTCTCACCAAGATCCCCGCCTCTTCTCCAAGATCGATTCCACTCTTACCAAGATCCGGGCTCACTCTCCAAGACCAATTCCACTCTTACCAAGATCCCCGCCTCTTCTCCAAGACCTTTCCCGCTCTTACCAAGATCCGACCTCCTTCTCCAAGATCGATTCCGCTCTTACCAAGATCCCCGCTTCTTCTCCAAGACCAATTCCACTCTTACCAAGATCCCCGCCTCTTCTCCAAGATCGATTCTGCTCTTACCAAGATCCCCTCCTCTTCTCCAAGATCGATTCCACTCTCACCAAGATCCCCGCCTCTTCTCCAAGATCGATTCCACTCTTACCAAGATCCGGGCTCACTCTCCAAGACCAATTCCACTCTTACCAAGATCCCCGCCTCTTCTCCAAGACCTTTCCCGCTCTTACCAAGATCCGACCTCCTTCTCCAAGATCGATTCCGCTCTTACCAAGATCCCCGCTTCTTCTCCAAGACCAATTCCACTCTTACCAAGACCTGTGCTCCTTCTCCAAGACCAATTCCACTCTTACCAAGACCTGTGCTTCTTCTCCAAAACCGATTCCGCTCTTACCAAGACCTGTGCTCCTTCTCCAAGACCAATTCCACTCTTACCAAGACCTGTGCTCCTTCTCCAAGACCTTTCCCACTCCTACCAAGCACAGAACTCCATTACCAAGACGCTGCTGTCCCCGCCTCAGCTTCACATCTACGTCAATCAAAAAAAAGCCCGCATCAGCGGACTTTTTTGGTTGAGTTTCTTTCAATGAGTTTTGGTGTATAGATAATTGGTTCGATTGGTACGGTTTGTGGTGCTCGTTGGTTTTCGATTAAACGTATGATCATTTCTGCTGCTTGTTCACCCATTTTTTGTTTTGGGTGTTCAATTGATGTTAGTTTTACTTCTGTTGCAGTTGCGAGATAGGAATCGTCAAACCCGACGATTGAGATATCGTCTGGGACTTTCATTCCGTATGTGCGCAAGACGTCTAGTAAACTAACCACAAGTTGATCGTTGTACGCAACAATTGCGGTTGGATTACGGTTTGGGTCTTGGATGATGCGTTCTAGTTCTTCTTTTGGTTTGCTTTGCTTTTCCTCGGAATCATAGTCAATGATATTTTCAGGTGAGATCGGGAGTTGGTGCGCACGGTGAGCTTTGATATAGCCTTTTTTGCGCTTGGCTCCTTGTCTGTCATCTGTTTTGAAAAAGCCTATGATGTCTGTGTGTCCTTGTTTAATCAGGTGCTCCGTTTGAAGATATCCACCTTTTTCATCGTCAATAATTAGGCATAGTGGGTCTAACTCGTCATAAAATGCATTGATCATGACATAAGGTATGTTGGCGCGTTCAAGACTGAAATAGTAATTGATATTCGGATTTGAACGTGCACTTTTTGTTGGTTCAATAATCGCTGCATCTACGCCCAAAGACAAGATGCTTTCAAGTACTTTTTTTTCTGTTTCCACATTGTTATTCGTGCTGTACAAGCTTACTTGGTATCCTTTTTCAGCAAGGAACGGTTCAGCACCACGAATAATGAGTGGGAAGATATAGTCAGAAATATAAGTTGTTATGATGGCAATATTCTTTCGACTAATTGCAGTAGTCTTATCAAACGAACGATCGGCGCAATAGGTACCAGATCCTTGAGAGCGATAAAGCCAGCCGTCTTTTACTAAATCGCCAATCGCAATTCGTACGGTATGGCGACTGACTCCAAATTCCTTCATAAACATGCTCTCAGAGCCAATTTTTTTGTGAGGAATGTAGGTTCCGTCTAAAATACGTGACTTTACCACTTCAATAATCTTGCTATATTTTGTCTGCATATGGTTGACCTCAATTCTCTAGACACTTATACGAATAGGCTACCATACTTTAGTGCATGTAACAATTTAGCTTAGCGACCTAGTTTATAAGCAAGGTCATTCCATCTAAGTTCATTCTCAATTCCTTGAATGGTCGTTTGATCGTTTATGAGCACAGCTTCTATACCAACAAGCTTTGCCCAATCCAGCATTTGTTCAGGTGTAATTTTGTAAGAAAGAACCGTATGATGAGCTCCACCCGCATGAATCCATGCTTCTGATGATGTTTCGAGAGATGGCTTCGGCTTCCAGAGAACCTTTGCAACGGGTAAAAGCGGAGTGTCGTGCTCTGCCTTTACGGTTGTAACTTCATTCATAACCAAACGGAAGCGATCTCCTAAATGGATGATGGATGCGACCATTGCGTCTCCTTCAATGCTGTTAAATACCATTCTCGTTGGATCTGATTTTCCACCAATTGATAGTGGATGAACTTCAATTTTCGGTTTCCCACTAGCAATCGTTGGGCACACCTCAAGCATATGCGAACCTAATATTAATTCATTTCCTTTTTCAAAGTGGTACGTATAATCCTCCATAAAGGAAGTTTGTTCTCCATTAGCCATTACTTTCATCAAACGTAATAAGGCTGCTGTTTTCCAATCACCTTCTCCACCAAAGCCATAGCCTTGCTGCATTAAGCGTTGTACTGCTAGACCAGGGAGCTGATCTAATCCATGTAATATATCAAAGTTTGTTGTAAATGCTCCAAAGTTCCCTTCATCAAGGAATCGTTTTAATCCTAGTTCGATGCGCGCTTGCTCTAAGATAGAATGTTTGCTTGCATTGGGATCGATATCGTACTGCTGCTCGTACTCTTCAAATAATTGTCGTACCTCTTGTTCAGTGACCGATTGAACAACTTCTACCAGATCACCAATACCATAACCTTGAGTAGACCAAGCCAAATTTGATCTGCGCCTCAACCTTATCCCCCTCAGTTACAGCCACCTCGTTCATATTGTCGCCAAAACGAGCGATGCGAATCGATTGGCCTTGAATAGCCGCAGCTGTTGTTTTCATCCACGTTCCGATTCTCTCTTGAACGTGAGCATCTGCCCAATAACCCGCGACTACTTTTCGAGGAATTTTCATTCTTGAACCAATAAAGCCAAACTCACGATCCCCGTGTGCTGATTGATTTAAGTTCATAAAATCCATATCAATGGAGTCCCATGGTATCTCACGGTTAAATTGAGTATGCAAATGCAATAGTGGTTTTGTTAATAGACTTAATCCGCCTATCCACATTTTTGCTGGGGAGAACGTGTGCATCCACGTAATGAGGCCGGCACATTGTTCATCTGCATTCGCATCTGCACAAAGTCTTGTAATTCCGTCTGGTGTTGTTGCGACTTCTTTTAATTGAATAGAATACGAGATTGATTCACTTTCATTTAATGCGTTTACGATTTGGCGAGAATGGTCTTGGACCTGACGAATCGCCTCTTCTCCGTATAACGGCTGTCCACCTGTTACAAACCAATACTCCAATGTCTTTTGTTGTTTCATTTAAATCCCTCCAGGTTAGTTTAATTGTGATGTTGTTTTTCTTGATTTTAAAGATCGCAGTCGTTTCATGACATCATTTTCACCACGTCCAAAATAATCATGGAGTGTGGAATATTCGCGGTATAGCTCTTGATAAATCGCTACATTCTCAGGAATTGGTTTAAACGTTTCATCTCGCACTCGACTCATCGATGTTGCAGCATCTGTGATCGAATCATACCCTCCATAAGATGCTCCTGCCGCAACAGCCGCAAACATAGCCGCACCTAATGCCGGAGTTTGTGAGGCTGCACTTACCTTTATTTCTAGATTGCATACATCCGCATAGATTTGCATCAGAAGTTTATTTTTTTGAGGAAGCCCACCGCATGCATAGACCTCTTCAATGTGAATACCGTGATCATTAAAGGCATCGATAATTTTTTTGGTTCCAAAAGCTGTTGCTTCTAACAAAGCACGATACATTTCCTCTGGTTTTGAGTGTAAGGTCAGACCAAGGATCACTCCACTTAAGTCCGTATCAACCAAAACAGAGCGGTTGCCATTCCACCAATCTAATGCAAGTAAGCCAGTTTGCGCTGGTTGATAGGCTGATGCTTTTTCTTCAAGTAACTGATGGATATCTACTCCTGCTTCTTGAGCCTGCTTTTCAACTTCTCCAGACACAGCCTGTTTGACAAACCAAGCAAAAATATCACCTACAGCAGACTGACCTGCCTCATACCCAAAGTAGCCAGGTATAATACCGTCTTCAACTACACCACACATTCCTTCGACCTCGGTCTCATGCTCACCAAGCACAACGTGACAGATTGAGGTGCCCATCGCCATCACCAATTTACCAGGGGTCACAACTCCTACTCCTGGTGCTGCAGCGTGTGCATCAACATTCCCCACAGCAACCGCGGTTCCAGGGACCAATCCCATCTGCTCTGCCATCTCTTCAGTTAAACTGCCAGCACGCGTTCCAAGTGGCACAATCTCACCGCGCAGTTTAGTCGAAGTGAGCTTCTCAAGCCTTGGATCGAGCGATTTGAAAAACGCCTCACTTGGATACCCGTCCTGCTTGTGCCAGATTGATTTGTAGCCCGCTGTGCAACTATTGCGGACAATGGTTCCTGTCATTTGGGCAATGACCCAGTCGGTTGCCTCAAGAAACAAATCAGCCTTTTCATACATAGCGGGATCTTCATTTAAAATCTGCAAGATCTTTGCGATCATCCATTCTGATGAAATCTTTCCACCGTACCTCTTAAGGAATGCTTCCCCTCGTTCTTCCGCAATTCGGTTAATCTCATTTGCCTCATCTTGGGCTGCATGGTGTTTCCATAGCTTTAACCAGCTATGCGGGCGATCTTTCAGCTCATCTTTTAAGCAAAGTGGTGTGCCTAACTCATCAACAGGTAGCATCGTACATGCTGTAAAATCAATGCCTATTCCGATCACATCTTCTGCTTTTACACCAAGCTTGCTTTAAAACAGCTTGGAACAGACGTTGTTAAAACTTCTACATAGTCACTTGGATGCTGAAGTGCCCATTCAGGCTCCAGTTGTTCATCTAGATGCGGTAGCTTTTGATCAATCACTCCATGTCGATACGGAGTTACATGCTCACTTATCTCTGCGCCATCACTAACCCTTACTAACACAGCTCGTCCGGACTCCGTTCCAAAATCCAAGCCAATCGTATATGTGCTCATCATTGTCCTCCTTTATTTTTGTTGTCCATAATATGCGTCTTTTCCGTGCTTACGAAGAAAGTGTTTATCTAATAGCTCTTGCTGCATCACCCCAACTTGCGGATTAATTGCCACTGTATTCGTTGCCATTTTTGCCGTTTCTTCTAGCACAACCGCATTGTGCAAAGCTTCCGTCGCATCTTTTCCCCATGCAAATGGTGCATGGGCATATACTAGGACTCCAGGCACGAAGTCATATCGATTCTCTTCAAACGTTTCAACAATGACATGACCTGTCTCTGCTTCATACGCTCCCTTAATTTCATTCTCAGTCATAGGACGTGTACAAGGAATCTCTCCGTAAAAATAATCGGCATGAGTGGTTCCGAGTGCAGGTATACCTCTTCCTGCTTGGGCCCAGCTTGTTGCATAAGGCGAATGCGTATGCACAATGCCACCAATCTCAGGAAAAGCTCGATAAAGCACAACATGTGTAGGTGTATCTGATGACGGATTCAACTTTCCCTCCACCACATTTCCTGATAAATCCACCACAACTAAGTCCTCTTTTTTTAAAACGTCATACTCAATTCCACTTGGTTTGATTACGACCAAACCACTTTCCCGATCAATGCCACTAACGTTTCCCCAAGTGAATGTCACCATCCCGTGTTTTGGTAGCGCCAGATTTGCTTCAAGTACTTGCTGCTTTAATTCCTCAAGCATATTTGTTCCTCCTTCGATTTCTTATACGTACAAGTAAGGTCAATAAGAAGCGACTACGATCGCTTCTTATTCATAATGTCAAACGCAACGGCTGCTAGCAGCACCAACCCTTTAATTGCTTGCTGCCAGTCAATACCTAAACCAAGAATCGACATCCCATTGTTCATCACACCCATTACGAGTCCACCAATCACTGCCCCAATAATGGAACCTACCCCACCATATGCTGAAGCTCCTCCAATAAAACTTGCAGCAATTGCATCAAGCTCAAAGAGATTACCAGCACGAGGAGTGGCTGCATTTAATCGCGCGGCAAAAATGAGACCAGATAAGGCGGCTAAAACACCCATATTGACAAACACCATAAAGGTTACTCGTTTGGTTTTGATACCAGATAAGGCGGCTGCTTTTTCATTACCACCTACTGCATAGATATGCCGTCCGATAACTGTCTTTTTCATCACAAAAGAGTAGAAGGCAATTAAGACAATTAATAAAATGAGGATATTAGGAATGCCTCGGTAATCAGCTAAAATATAGGCGAAGACACCAATTACAGCTACCATTCCCGCAACCTTTAAAAAGAATAAGGTTCTAGGAAGAGGATCAAAGCCATTTTTAATTTGTTTTCGTCTTGCACGTATCTCTATAAAAACAAGACTGACGATTAGCACAATCCCTATGACTAGAGATAACCAATGAATACCACTACCATTAAACACGTCTGGTAAAAATCCAGCACTCAATTGTTGAAAGGCTGGCGGAAACGGTGCAATCGATTGTCCTTGAAGCATAATGAGCGTAATGCCTCGGAAAATCAGCATGCCCGCAAGTGTCACAATAAAAGCGGGAATCTTCACATACGCAACCCAAAAGCCTTGCCATGCTCCAACAATAGCCCCCATTAACAAACAGAGAAGAACCGTGAAAAAAGGATCCATATTCATTTGAATCATAAGAATTGCTGACAGTGCGCCAATAAAAGCAGCAATTGAGCCAACCGATAAATCGATATGCCCAGTAATAATTACAAGCACCATCCCAATTGCCAGAATGAGAATATAACTATTCTGTAAAATAAGGTTTGTGATATTAAGAGGCTGTAGCAACACACCGTTTGTTAAAACTTGAAACAATAGCATAATGAGTAATAAAGCAAAGGTCATACTATACTGCCTTATATTATTTTGAATGATTGTAAGAAATGTCTTCATAAGCCACCTCCTTGGTCATCAACCTCATTAAATCTTCTTGGTTCAACGATTCACCATAAACTTCTCCAGTGATCCGACCTTTGTTCATCGCGTACACACGGCTACACATGCCGATTAACTCAGGCAGCTCAGAAGAAATCATGATAATGCCTTTGCCTTTTTCAACTAACTCTTGGATGATCGTGTATATTTCGTATTTGGCTCCTACATCAATTCCTCTTGTTGGTTCATCAAGGATTAAGACATCTGGATTAGAGAAAATCCACTTACTCAGAACCACTTTCTGTTGATTGCCACCACTTAGATTGCCTGTCTCCTGCTGAATGGTTGGTGTCTTAATTCTCATTTTTTTTCGGAAATCTTCTGCTACCTTTACTTCCTCTATTTCATGTATGACCTTTCTTCTGGATAGTTTATTTAGACTGGCTAGGGAGATGTTTTCTTTGACATCGTTCATTAAAATTAATCCATATGATTTACGATCCTCTGTTGCATAAGCCAATCCTGATTTAATCGCGTCACTAACGGATGAGAACGATGTTTCGTTTCCATTTAACACTAGGCTTCCGCTAATTTTCGAACCATACGCGCCACCAAACATGCTCATCGCAAGCTCGGTTCGTCCTGCCCCCATTAGTCCCGCTATACCAATAATTTCACCTTTTTTTACATGAAACGATGCGTCAAAAATGATCTGTCGGTCGCGTTGAATCGGGTGATATACGTTCCAATTTTTAACCTCAAGGATGGTTTCACCAGGCTTTTTCTCGTAATCTGGAAAACGATTTGAAAGACTCCTACCAACCATCCCTCTAATAATCCGATCTTCCGTTACCTCTTCTATCTTCACATCTAATGTTTTAATGGTCTGTCCATCACGGATGATCGTTACTTTATCTGCTATTTGTTTAATCTCATTAAGCTTGTGAGAAATGATAATTGACGTAATGCCTTCCTGTTTTAGCTCTAAAAGCAGATTTAACAGGTTTTGACTATCCGTTTCATTTAAGGAGGCTGTCGGCTCATCAAGAATAAGCAGTTTCACATTTTTTGCAAGAGCTTTTGCAATCTCAACCAGCTGTTGCTTACCTACCCCAATGTGTTTGATTTTTGATTGAACAGGTTCTGATAAATTTACTCGTTTAAGGAGATTTTCCGCTAATTTTGTTGTCTCATCCCAGTCCACCATACCAAAGCGACCGCGTTCATGACCGAGAAATATATTTTCTGAGATCGTTAATTCAGGAATCAAAGCAAGCTCTTGATGGATAATCGCAATGCCTTTTTCCTCACTCTGCCGCACATCTTTAAACATGCAGAGCTCCTGTTGAAAATGGATCTCTCCCTCATAACTTCCATACTCATATACGCCACTTAACACCTTCATTAACGTTGATTTACCGGCACCATTTTCACCACAAAGTGCATGAATTTCACCCTGTTGAACTTGTAAATTGACGTTATCAAGAGCCTTAACACCTGGAAATTGCTTCGTAATACTTTTCATATCTAGAAGAATGTTTGCCATAGCCTTTCTCTCCCTTTTAAAAGCACGGTCCATTTATAAAAGTCAAAATGGACCGCTCTACGAGTAGATGCTAGTTAAGCTGGTCTTCTGTATAATACTCACTATCAATAAGCATTTCTTCATAGTTATCAACATCAACAACAACAGGTTTCTCTAAAAAGGACGGAACCACTTTTACATTGTTATCGTATGTCTTGGTATCATTTACTTCTGGCTCCTCATCATTAAGAACAGATTCAGTCATTTCAACAGCCTTTTCAGCAAGGACTCTAGTATCCTTAAAAACAGTCATCGCTTGCTCTCCAAGCGATAATCGCATTAACAGATGGAATATCCGCATCTTGCCCAGTGATAATTGGCATATCATCGGCTGTATAGCCAACACTTTTTAGTGAAGCAAGCACACCAATACTCAGCAGGTCAGCAGGTGCTAATACTGCATCTAACTCTTCGCCCCCACCATAATTTGAGCTTAATAGATTATCCATCCGACTCTGTGCCGTTGCTCCATCCCAACGAAGAATCGAAATTTGATTAAAGTCCGTCTGCCCACTACCCACAACAAGCTTGCCTTCATCTAAATAAGGCTGAAGCACGGACATCGCACCATTAAAAAAGAAATGAGCATTGTTATCATCAGGCGAGCCAACAAATAGCTCAATATTAAATGGACCTGCTTCATTTTCCAAATCAAGCTCATCAATAATGTACTGCCCCTGCAAAACTCCAACCTCAAAATTATCAAAAGTCGCGTAATAATCAACATGCTCAGAATTCATAATTAGACGATCATATGATATGACCGGAATATCTTCAGCATTTGCACTTTCCAAAACACTCGTTAGAGCCTCACCATCAACCGCTGCAATAACAAGAGCATCTACACCTAACGTAATCATATTTTCAATTTGTGAGACCTGGTTCTCTACGACATCCTCCGCATATTGAAGCTCCGTTTTATAGCCCAAATCTTCAAAATAAGCAACCATATTATCCCCATCAGCAATCCAGCGCTCCGATGATTGAGTCGGCATCGAAATTCCAACCGTTAACTGCTCCCCATCATCACCACCCGAACTCCCCTCAGAACAAGCAACTAACATCAAACCACTAACCAAAGCTACGCCTACCAATCTCAGACTCTTCATAAAACTCATCCCCCTTAAATGGTTGCTCGTACATATGATAGCGCTATCATATGTACGAACATATTTGTCTCCATTTCTTGAATGAATCGATTCATCTTCAAACTAGTACGTACAACTAATATAAATCGAGCCAACAAAAAATACAATATACAAACCTAACTTTTTTTCGACAAAGCTCTTTGCGAACAAGCCCAATCAACAGAGTTTATGATTGGGAATTAGCGAATATGCCGGTTGGGGAGAGCAATTTTTGGTGGGGGTGAGGGATGGGACTGGCTAATTGGTTAAAAGCTCTAGTTTGTAGGAATGTGCTCAATTTGAAGGTCCATTGCTCCAATTTAATATTCCATTGCTCCAATCAGTGGGCCATCGCTCCAGTTTAGTAGTCCATTGCTCCAATCATGGGGCCATCGCTCCAGTTTAGTAGTCCATTGCTCCAATCATGGGGCCATCGCTCCAGTTTAGTAGTCCATTGCTCCAATCATGGGGCCATCGCTCCAGTTTAGTAGTCCATTGCTCCAATCATGGGGCCATCGCTCCAGTTTAGTAGTCCATTGCTCCAATCATGGGGCCATCGCTCCAGTTTAGTAGTCCATTGCTCCAATCATGGGGCCATCGCTCCAGTTTAGTAGTCCATTGCTCCAATCATGGGGCCATCGCTCCACTTTAGCCTTCTATCGTTTCATTCATCACTCCATCGTTTCACTTTGGCCTTCTATCGTTTCATTCATCACTCCATCGTTTCACTTTGGCCTTCTATCGTTTCATTCATCACTCCATCGTTTCACTTTGGCCTTCCATCGTTTCACTATTCACTCCACAGCCTACCATGGAGCTCTTTTTTTTTGCACCATCCACCCCTCTCAAAAAAACAACCTCGCAAAAGAGGTTGTCACAGATTTAGTGTGTTATTTGTGCTTTGTTTTCGTTTATCTTTTATTTCACTTCTAAGCGTGAAGATTACGCAGGCAATTCCAGCTAGGATAAAGAGTGCTGAGATTGGATTTGTAAAGAAATCAGTCGGGTTACCTGTTGTCATTAGAGCTCTACGCAGGTAGGTTTCAAGTAAAGGTCCAAGGATAAACCCTAGAATCATTGGGGCAATAGGAAATCCATTACGTACTAAAAAGAAACCAATGACACCAAACAGTACCATCACCCAGATATCAAAAATTGAGCTATTTGTTGTATACGCTCCGACAATGGTTAGCACAAAAATGACTGGAAATAGATATTGTTTAGGTACTGTTAACACTCGTGTAAATAATCTCATTCCAAAAAATTGAAAAAAAACAACAAAGATCATAGCTACAAAAAAGGCGATAAATACTACGTTTACAATATGAGGGTTACTAGTAAAAAATAACGGCCCTGGTTGAAGACCATGTACCATAAACCCACCTAATAGAATGGCTGTAACCGTATCACCTGGTATACCTAGAGAAAGCATAGGAATCAGCGAGCCACCGACACTTGCTGAGTTTGCTGATTCAGAAGCATAGATCCCCTCTGGTGCTCCTTTTCCAAAACGTTCTGATGTTTTGGAAGCTTGCTTCGCTTGTGCGTATGCAACGAGATTTGAGGTTCCACTACCCAAACCTGGCAAAATTCCAAAGGCAATTCCTATTATTGATGAGCGGACTAGATTCCATCCGTTTTTGACGATCTCTACGAGAGAGATGGCAAAACCTTTGGCCTTAAAATCAATGTCCTGGCTTTTTGAATCACCTAGAATCTCAATTAAAATTTGAGAGATTGCAAACAATCCCATTATTAGTGGTAATAGTTCAATTCCACCTTTTAGCTCAAGAATACCTAATGTATAGCGCTGCAAACCATCTATCGGTGCAAATCCTACTATTCCAGCAGCTAGACCAAGAAAGCCAGCTGTTATACCTTTTAGCATACTTCCCTTTGCAAGTACTGCAACCAGGGATAAAGCGAAGAATATTAGTGCAAAAAACTCAAATGGCCCCATCTGTACGGCAAACCGAGAGATAACTGGTGAAATAGTAACAAGTGCAACAAAGCTTAAGGCGCCACCAATTAGTGATGCGATGACACCAATTCCGAGTGCCCGAAGAGGTTCACCGTTTTTAGACATGGGGTATGCGTCAAAGGTTGTCGCAATGGAAGACGGGGTACCGGGAATACCCAGAAGTGTAGATGCGACCAATCCGCCAGAGACACCACCCAAATGTAAGCAAATTAAAAAGGCGATTCCGGGTACTGGATCCAACCCAAATGTAAACGGAACAAACAAAGCCATCCCCATTGTTGCCGTTAATCCAGGTACTGTTCCAAATATCAGTCCAATCAGCACACCTAGTGCCATAAGAAGGATGACAAAAGGAGTTAATGCCTCAGATAAACTTTGAATTAAAACATCCATCTTGCTCCTCCTTTATAGAAACCCTGCTGGTAAGATTACATCGAGCAGTTGTGAAAATACAATGTATATGATAACGGTTACAACAATTCCATTAAGTAAACTTTTCCAGATCACTGATTTATTTTTATTTTCAGTTAAATGCCAAGTTAAAAAGCTAAGGAATACAAACGTACTAATGATATATCCAATTATGTTAAACAGTAATGCATACACAAGTAGTGCAACAAAACTCACAACCATACGTTTACTATTTTTGTTTAATGTGAAAGTGACTTTTTTTGCTCCCTCGCTTTTCAAAAAAATTAACCCCACTCCACAGAATATTAATGCTACAGATACAATCCTCGGTAACAATGTGGGACCAGGATCGTCAGCAAGCATCATAAAAGACATGGTTAATGTATTCAAAAACATCAGCAAGCCGAGAATTGCAATGACCATTCCCATTACTCGTTCTTGTGTTACATTCATTCATATCACGCCTTATCATTGGATATCTGAAAATAACTCATCTGCAATTCGCTGAGCCTTTTTCATTTCTTCTTGAGAAAAAATCGTTGTTTCTTCAGAGTTCATTAACGTGTGCTGCTGAAATGTTTTCTCTAATTCTTCATTATAAGCCTCATCTTCTGCAAGCTTTTCAGTGGCTTCATTCCATTTTTCAACAATCTCTTCTGGCATATCTCCAGGTCCATAAAGCGTGTGGACGACAGGAAATTGCACATCGTAGCCTTGTTCGACCGTTGTTTCAAGTTCTGGCGCAAGCTCATCTCGTTCGTCTGCTAATACACCAATTGCCTTAAAGTCCCCTGACTCAACGTAGTTTAGAACATTTCCAACGCCTGTAACAGCTAGATCAATTTGACCACCTAACAGTCCTGTCATTCGATCGGACTCACTTCCGACATCAAGGATTTTAATCTCAGTACCTGATTCAATGCCTAGTAGTTCACCCATAAAGTGAGTGGTCCCTCCAATTTGTGAACCATAAGTGACTTCATTTGGGTTATCCTCGGCAAATGCAACTAAATCACCAAGTGTATCAAAAGGTGAATTGGCACTTACGACAAATACTTGGTTAACAGAAGAGTATGTGCCAATTGCCGTTAGCTCATCTGTACTATGTTCAAGCTGACGTACAGCATGCGCTGTATGAAGGGCTTGATGATGAAAAAGTAGTTTGTAGCCATCTTTATCTGATGCGCGAACATTTTCAAATGCTAATGCACCGCCAGCGGTTGCTTGATTGACAATCACAATATTAGCTTCGAGGTATTTAGGTAGGTGTTTAGCCATAACTCGAGCCGCCGTATCTGTCTGACCACCAGGACTTGCTGGCACATAGATCTCAATTGTTTTATTTGGATAGGCCGCAATATCGGATTCTGATGCCTGTTTTCCTTCTGAAGTGGAACAGGCAGCAAGAATAAGCACTCCCATTCCGACTGCTGCCATTTTCCCTTGCTTACGCATGAGCTTCCCTCCCTATCCTCTCGTTTGGGACGTGCGATCCTGAAGCTGATGTACGGAAACATCTCCCCAGCTTAGATCAGGTACGCGGTACTTCTCAATTTTATTCCAGTCGAGGTCCACACCTATGCCTGCAATATTACGATCAGGTAATCTGAGGTAACCGTTTTCATATTTGATTTTTTGAGTCACGATGTCGTCGATATATAGCTCCGGACCAGTTGGGTCAGATGTGTAATTTAAGTGTGGTAATGCGCTTCCAAAATGAGCCATAGCCGATGTTCCAATCGAGAGCTCCTGTGTTGTACCAATTAGCACACTTTTTCCAGCTACCTCTGCGGCATAAGCAGCTTTACGTGCAGCTGTCAGTCCGCCAATAAAAACAGGGGCAATGTTAAAAATGTCGACAGAGTCTTTTTTAATCATTTCATACTGCTGTCTTGGACTCCACACATGCTCACTCACCGGGAATTCACACTGTAAGCGGAAGTGATTTAATCCTTCAAAGTCATTCCAAAATGCTGGACTTTCAACAAGCTCAAAATGATATTTAGATAATCGTTTTGTTGCTCTTAATGCATCCTTCCAATCTAGCAAATGACTAAAATCTAAAGATTTAATCGTAACTTTGCCGCCAAATTCAGAGTACACACGATCTAAAAATGCTTCATCTGCATCAACGTTTTTCCCAACATATAGACGGAACGTATCAAAACCTTGTTCTAGTCTGCCTCGAACAATTTCAATATTCTCATCAACTTCATCTAAAAAGCGATGACGGAAGATTGGATAACACACTTTAAATTTTTCTCGTTGACGTCCACCTAACAGATCAGACATTGAGACACCTAGGAATTTTGAGCACACATCATAAAGGGCAGTATCAACACCATTTCGAATAAAACTACCTTTTTCATAATAGTAAAGAGCTTGTGGGAAATTCAGGTCTAGCTCTCTATTTATATCAGCCGTATCAAATGGATTTTTTCCGATTAAAATCGAATCGAGAGTAGCTTCAAGATCTTTCATATCTACCGAGTAGCGTGGGAGGTGAGAGAAATCGGACATTTCTCCGATTCCCACAGCTCCTTCATCTGTCTCAAGTTGCACAATCACATGTTTATTTACAAACCCTGTATGGCGTGGTACTCCAACTGCTGTTAACTTTACTTTTGAAATTTTCATCTCTTTTCCCCCTTGTCATTATCCTTTTATAAAGACTGTTTTTACTTCGGTAAAGAATTCAATGGCAGCTGTTCCCTGCTCACGTGAGTGGGAGCTTGATTGTTTCATTCCACCAAATGGTGCTTGTAGTTCAACTCCAGCACTTTCAGCATTTACTCGAACTAGACCTGCATCAACGTCTTCTATAAACGTCATCATTCGTGCAATGTTCGTCGTAAAAATAGATGCGCTTAATCCAAACTTTGTATCATTTGCAACATCAATTGCTTCCTCTAATCCATTTACTTTAATTAGTGCCAAGACTGGCCCAAAAATTTCTTCCTGTGCTATGCTCATTTTTGTATCTACTTCATCAAAAATGGCAGGCTCAACATAATAACCGTCGGCGAGTCCATTTTCTTCTAATCGCTTTCCACCAAAAATGAGTTTTGCGCCTTCTTCTTTCCCTTTTTCAATATAAGAGAGTACTGTATCAAGCTGGCTTGCGCTTACACTTGGTCCCATCCAAGCTACCTGAATCAAGGCCGTTTCCTACCTTAATTTCGCTAACTTTTGAAACTAATTTTTCTTTAAATGTTTCGTAGATTGCTTGGTCTACAATCACTCGACTAGTGGCTGTACATTTCTGTCCAGTCGATTTTAATCCACCACTAATTGTCGCTTCAACGGCCAGATCCAAGTCAGCATCATCAGCTACAATCACTGGGTTCTTTCCGCCCATCTCTAGCTGATATTTTCCTCCTCTAGCCAGAACAGATTGCCCAACTTTTTGACCAACTCCATCTGAACCAGTGAATGTTATCCCATCAACAAGCTTATGATCCGCAAGTCCTTGACCAATTACAGAACCTGAACCGGTTATGTAATTCACAACTCCCTTTGGAAAACCAGCTTCAGCAAAACACTCCATTACCTTTGCAGCGGTTATTGATGCTTCTGATGCTGGTTTAAGCACAACGGCATTCCCATAAATAAGGGCAGGTGCTACCTTCCAAATCGGAATCGCCACTGGAAAATTCCAAGGTGTAATCACACCAACCACACCAAGAGGTTTTCTTGTAGTGAACATAAAGGCATCTGCATCAGTTGAAGGAATCACATCTCCTGTTTTTCTCAAGCCCTCTCCTGCATAATAACGAAGAATGGCAACTCCTCTAGCTGTTTCGCCTTTTGCTTCTGGCAGTGTTTTTCCCATTTCTTTTGTCATCGTTTCAGCTACTTCATCGGTCCGTGATTCTAAAATATCGGCTGCCTTATATAAATAGGCTCCACGGGCAGCACCCGTTAGTTTTCTCCACTGCTTCTGTGCAGCTGCTGCAGCTTCAATCGCTGTATTTAAATCTTTTTCTGTTGATTTCTGAAAAAGGCCAACAACTTCTTTTGCTTTAGCTGGATTAATGCTCTCTCCAACCTCTCCTGTGGAACCCTCTACCCATGCACCATTAATGTAATTATTGTATTTGATTGCTTCTGCCATGATGTACACCATCCTTTATGAATTTTGCGTTGTTTTTAATCCCCATGTTTCAAGTAATGCTTCAACTTCTGCGTGATCGGCTTCATTTAAAGCAGCTACCGGCTCACGTGTTTTTCCAGCTGTTAGACCAACAGCCTCCATCGCTTCCTTAATAACAACGACATTATTTCCGTTATTGTATTTGGCTCTTAAATCTTCAAATGGTAAGACGTATTCCCAGACATCCCACGTTTGTTTGGTATTGTTTGTTCTAAGTGCCTCAAGTAATTCAAACGACTTACTAGGCAGGATGTTCACTAAACCAGAGGTAAATCCTACTGCACCTGCGTTCCAGTAATACGGTGCCCACTTTTCAGCGGTGCCACAAATCCACGCGATATTGTGTGAGCTTGGCACTTCTCGAACCAATTTTGTAAAACGAGGTAGGTCGTTAATCGCATATTTGACACCTACCAGTCTTTCAAGTGGAGCCAATTCCTTCAGAACATCATCTGAAATATGTGGATCTTTAAAATAAACAAGGGTTGGCAAATCAACTTGTTCAATAATCGAACGGAAATAATTCGTTGCTCCTTCTGAAGTAATGTAAGGATGCACTGGCATATGAATCATAATAGCGTCTGCCCCTGCTTCTTTTGCATAGTTTCCAAGCTCAACTGCTGTCGGTACGGCATAGCCAACACCTGCAACAACAAGCGCCCTACCATTGACGTATTCTACAACTCTACGAATCTCTTCTTTTGCTTCATCAATTGATAGAGCATAGAACTCACTCGTATTCCCACATGGAACCACCACTTTTAGTTCATGTTCGATTAAATACTCAATGTTTTCTTTCACTCCATCCCAGTTCACACTTAAATCATCATGAAATGCTGTAATAGGGATAGCTGAAATCGTTTCTAGTTTCTTAGCAAAAAGTTGGTAATCCATAGCTGCCTCCTTATGTTTTGTATGCGTTATCATTTTATTTAATAGAGTATTACCTCTATTATTCATTCTGATTAGAGAGTATAAATTCTGTTGTACGTAAGATATGCTGTTTCATTAATTGCTCAGCCAAATCGCCATCTCGTTGTTTTATTGCTTGAAAAATAGCTGAGTGCTCTGCATAACCCTCTATGATTTCTTTGTTATATGAAAGAGCTCTTTTTCGAAATGCTTGGTCAAATGCTTTTACATTATCTAGCATGTTTTTAATCATTGCATTTGCTGCAAAATGAACAATCATCTCGTGAAAAGCAGTATTTTGCTGTAACAAAGCTTCAGCATCATGTTCTTCCTTTAACTGAGCCATTTTTGTTACTTGTTTTTCTAAAAGGTCTAGGTCTGACTCTGACATCTTCATTGCAGCCAATCGACAGCAAAGTCCTTCAATGGAAGCTCTGAGTAACAGTATTTCCTCAATCGATGTATTGGCATATTCGGATACGTATGTCCCTTTGCGTGGCACCGTTTTAACAAAGCCCTCATTTCCAAGAATACGGAATGCTTCTTTTATTGGAGTTGTACTAATGCCCATTAGTTGTGAGAGTTCTCGTTCCTTTAGATGATCACCAGGTAGAAAATAGCCACTAACGATGGCCTCTTTAATTTTCTCAACTGCGATCTCCCGCAAAGACTTAACACTTTCAACTCCAGAACTGAAAAAATCCTGTGCGAACGTCTGCTTTTTCATGATGAATCCTCCATTTGATATCTGATATATCAAATACTATAGTTGAAGTCTATACCTGTCAACCTCATCATACAGCCGCTTTTTAGAGACTGAGCCTCCTCCCAAAACCAACTAATATATCTGATATATCAGATATTATATTTATCTTAATAGTCAACACTAGGCTGTGTCAATACATAAACGAAAAAGATTATGCGCTTACATGTTGATTGCTTTTCCTTTATAGTGAAGAAAGAGAGTAGTTCGGGAGTGAGCTTATGATTTTTTTATTAATTTTTACAGGGTTTATTTGTGTTGTTGGTTTAGTTGTTACCATTATTTATATCAATACAACGGATCAAAACTATAGTAGCGAAAAAAGCTTTCGCAATCTTTCTTGGACCTACCTATTGCTCATTCCAATTGCCATATTTATTGTGATTGGATTAGCATATTTGATGTAAGTGTAAAAAAGCCGAACCATTAGGAATGATTCCTCTTGGTTCGGCTTTTTTTATAGCTTTTATTTATTTTGATATAGCTTAATGATTTTCTCCATGTGCCCAATCATTTTGTTTTGGGCTTCAGTCATTACTGAGCTTAGATGTGCGTTTGGGTTCTCTTCTAGTGCTTCGGCTATGGTTGTTACTGCTGTAAGTGAAATTTCTGTGTTTACATTAATCTTTCGAATTCCATAATCGATCGCTTTTAACACTTGATCCTCTGGTGTTCCTGAACCACCATGTAGCACGAGTGGTATTTGAATTTTTTCTGCTATTTCTTTTAATAAGTCAAACTGTAGCTTTGGTTCCCCTTTATACATCCCGTGTACCGTTCCAATAGATGCAGCAAGGAAATCAACACCTGTTTCAGTGACAAACTGTGCTGCTTCTGTAGGATCCGTTAAACGCCCGTCTCCCTCTTCTTCATCAGAAAAATCTCCTTTTTCCATTGAACCGATTTCAGCCTCAACGTGCACACCTTTTGCATGAGCCAGTTCAACTACTTCTTTTGTCAGTCTAATGTTCTCTTCTAATGAATGAGGAGAACCGTCAAACATAACAGATGAGAATCCAGCTTGAATGGCTCGCTTAATTGTATCTATTTCATAGCTATGATCTAAATGAAGTGCAACCGGAACAGTTGCTAACTCAGCAAATTTGATCGCAAATGCCGCAAACGCTTCCAAATTCATGTAATCTTTATATCGTTCTCCGTAAGCGATTAATACCCCTTGGTTTGCTTTTTCAGCTGCCTGAATAGCTGCTTGAACCGTTTCTGCGTTATAACAATTAAAAGCCGCGATAGCAGCGTTATCTTGTTCAGCCTGTGTTAAAAGCTCTTTAGTTGAGACAAACATAATACCCCTCCGTTAATGTAGTTTTATTACAATAATCACTATGATAACGCTATTTTCGACAATATTCAACCTTATTTATGTAGTAAAACTAATAAAAACTCTTGTGTAAGCGGTTATCATGTAGTAATATTACTACGAACATGGAGGTGATTCATCGTTGTCCAGTTTTCAACAACGTGTAGAACAAAAAAAGAATCCATTACCGCATCTGAGCGGAAGATTATTAATCAGTTAAATCAACATGATAAACCATTCTTACTTTCAATGAATGAATTATCACTATTAAGTCAAGTGAGTGAGCCAAGTGTCGTTCGATTATATCGCAAGCTTGGTTACGCTAGTTATCAAGAATTAAAGGTCGCACTTGCTCAAGAGCTCGCAGAATCAAGATCAGCTGTGTCAGAAACTCATGATATCCAGGTTGGTGATCAGGCAGATGTTGTATTCGAAAAAATTTCAGATCAGATTAGTTCTGCGTTAGCCATGACCAAAGATACTTTAAATGTAACGACTATAGAACAGGCAGTATTCGCCCTTCAGCAGGCCAAACGTCTTTACTTTTTTGGCCAAGGACTCTCAGGAACAATTGCTGAGGATGGAGCGCATAAATTTATGCGGTTAGGTGAAACAACTCTGTCGGTTAAAGATCCACATTATCAAGCTATTTATGCAAGCCATATGAACGATCAAGACGTTGTTATTGCAATCTCGCACTCCGGTGAAACCGTTGACATTATTGATGTGATTGAAATCGCTAAGAGTAATGGTGCTCAAGTCATTGTAATTACGTCTAATCGAAATACAACACTTGCAAGTATGGCAACGTATCTTCTATTAACACAAGCATCAGAAACAAACAAGCGTTCCGATGCAATGGTTTCAAGGATTGTTCAGCTTGCTTTAATTGATACGATGTATACAAGGATGGTTGCTTTAGGTGGCGACAGATTAACAAGTAGAGTCAATCAATCAAGACTCGCTGTTACACGTATGAAGAAATAATCTTGCACTTAAAAAGAAAGTACAGTAGAGGTGAACCATTTTGCTAACAGGAACAGGGTTAATCATTGGTTTTATAGCCGCTTTAGTTGTGTTATTTGTCTTAATTATTAAATTGAAATGGGACGCTTTTATCTCACTCTTAGTGGTTGCAATTGGCATTGGCCTTATGTCTAACATTAGTGTACGAGACCTTCCCGGAGTTATTGCAGATGGGTTTGGAGGCACTTTGGCGGGTGTCGGGATATTAATTGGACTTGGAATCATATTTGGTCAATTTCTTGCTGCATCAGGTGCAATTGAAAAAATTGCATCATCTATGATAAACGCATTTGGTGTTAAACGCTCACCAATCGCACTTTCTGCTACGGCAACAACTGTAGCTATTCCCGTATTTTTTGATGCTGCTTTTATCATTTTAAATAAACTGGTTCAAAGCCTATCAATAAAAACAAAAATATCATTGGCCACGTTTGTTGCGATTCTAGCCATTGGTTTAATTGTATCGCACAGCTTGATCATTCCAACTCCTGGTCCACTTATTGTTGCAGATCAAACTAATTCTGATATAGGCATATTTTTTATCTATGGATTATTAGTAGCCATTCCCGCAACTTTAGTAGGTGGAGTTTTATATGGACGTTTTATAGGAAAGCGCATACCTACAGGTAATCGATTAGATGATGTAACAGAAAATTTGGAACTAGTAGACACTCATTCGAGTCAAAAAAACATACCAACTTGGTTAGCATTCGCTATGCTTGCTCTACCAATAGTACTAATACTTTCAAATACCGTTATGAATTTAGTATTTGTAAATAATCCCGAACACATTATCCCTACTTTTTTCGCCTTAATTGGGGACAAAAATGCCGCTCTATTAATTAGTGTAATAGTAGCAATGTTTGCATTAAAGCCATATTTAATTGAAGATACAAATTCCGTTATGAACCAGGCTTTTAATTCATCAGGTATGGTTCTCCTCATTACAGGTGCAGGTGGCGCATTTGGGAAAGTGGTTCAAGAAACCGGCATTGGTGATTTGCTCATTAATATGATGCAAGGAGTGAACATGCCAGTTCTTTTACTTGCCTTCTTATTTGCTCAGCTTCTTCGCGCAGCGTTAGGAAGTGCAACTGTGGCCCTCATTACAACATCAACGATTTTAGGTCCAATGGCAGCAGAGCTAGGTGCATCTCCAGTCTTATTAGGACTTGCTATTTGCGCAGGTGGAATTGGATTATCTCTACCTAACGATTCAGGCTTCTGGGTAGTAAGTAAATTTGGAAGACTAACCATGATGGAAACGTTACGTGTATGGAGCTTAGGTGGATTAATCGCTGGTATTACGGCACTTGGGTTTATTTACTTCCTAACATTGTTCCAAAACGTTTTACCAGGATTGTAGAACACTAAAGAGAGAAAATATATTCACAAAAAAGGATGGAGATTTAAATGAATAAACGAGTTGGATTTATCGGACTAGGAATTATGGGAACACCTATGGCAAGAAACTTAATACAAAAAGGTTTTACTGTCACAGTTTTTGATCTAAATACAGCAACAGTTGAGCAATTAGCATCTGAGGGAGCCACTCCTGCCACTTCAGGAAAAGAAGTAGCCCAGCAAAGTGACTACATCATTACCATGCTTCCTAAAGGAGAGCATGTTCGCATGGCTGTTTTTGGTGAAAACGGAGTAATGGAAGGTGCTTCTAAAGGGTTAGTCATTGTCGATATGAGTTCAGTATCCCCTGTTGATTCAAAAGAAATGGCGATACTAGCCGAAACAAAAGGCGTACATTTCCTTGATGCACCAGTAAGTGGAGGCGAGCCAAAAGCAATTGACGGTACACTTGCCATTATGGTCGGAGGACCAGAAGCACAGTTTGAAGAAGTGAAACCTGTTCTTGCTGCGATGGGTACTGATATTGTGCTTGTTGGTGATAGTGGTTGTGGTACAACTGCAAAGCTTGCCAACCAAATCATTGTGAACCTAAATATTGCAGCTGTTTCTGAAGCTCTAACTCTAGCTTCAAAGGCTGGTATTGATATCGATAAAATGTACCAAGCGATTCGTGGAGGTCTAGCTGGAAGTACAGTTATGGATGCTAAGATCCCAATGATTCTTGATCGTAACTTTAAAGCAGGTGGACGAGTTGATATTAACCTTAAAGACCTGACAAATGTAATGAACACGGCACACGAGCTTTCTGTGCCACTCCCTTTATCTAGCCAGTTGCTTGAGATTTTCCATTCATTAAAAGCAGATGGAAAGGAAGCATTAGATCACGCAAGCATCGTGCAGCATTACGAGAAAATGGCTAATGTAACCGTTGAAAGAAAGGAGCAAAACTAATGAAGACCGAAAAAACCTCAGAGCTACTAGCCCGCATCCCTTCTATTAATAGAGAGGCTGTTCAATCAAAGCTAAAAGACGAGTTATCAAGCTCTGCCTATAAAATTGTGGTACTGGATGATGATCCAACAGGAATTCAAACCGTTCATGGTGTTTCTGTTTATACGGATTGGTCAAAAAATTCGATCCAAGCAGGCTTTCGTGAACAAAACCGTATCTTCTTTTTACTAACCAATTCACGTGGATTCACAACAGCAGAAACCATTAAGGCCCATACTGAAATTGCAGAACGTGTTCAAACGATCTCAGATCAAGAAGGTGTACCTTACGTGCTTATTAGCCGAGGAGATTCTACCCTACGTGGACACTATCCTTTAGAGACTGTTACGTTAAAAAATACAATCGAGGCTGCTTCTTCTGCAACATTTGATGGAGAAGTAATCATGCCATTTTTTAAAGAAGGTGGCCGTCTAACGATTGATAATGTTCATTATGTACAGTACGGAGAGGACCTTGTGCCTGCTGGCGAAACGGAATTCGCTAAAGACCGCACGTTTGGATTCAAAGCTTCGCACCTGGGTGAATGGGTAGAAGAAAAAACCAAAGGCGAGTTTAAAAAGGAAGACTGCATTTACATCACTCTTGAAACGCTAAGAGCCGCTGATGTTGAAACGATTAAGAATCAACTGATGTCTGCTACAGAATTTCAAAAGATCATTGTGAATGCTGTTGACTACGTCGATGCCGAAGTCTTTGTTACAGCTTTTCTACAAGCAATAAAAGAAGGCAAACATTTTCTCTGCCGCAGTGCCTCTGCATTAACAAAAGTTATAGGAGGCGTATCAGACAAAGCCTTATTAAAACGTGAGGAACTGATTACCGAAGACACGGGACATGGTGGATTAATCGTTGTTGGTTCGCACGTTCAAAAAACAACAGAACAGTTAAATGCCTTAATCGAAAGTAATCTAGTAGAAGCTATTGAATTTGATGTACACCTTGTATTAGATGAGGAGAAATTCGCTCACGAAATTGAACGAGTTCGCACAACTATCGAAGAACTCATTACCTCTGGAAAATCCGTTGTTTACTACACAAGACGCGAGAGATTAGACCTTGGCGAAAACCGCCAAGAAGAAGAATTAATGTTATCTGTTAAAATTTCCGATGCTGTCACAAGCATAGTTAGTGACTTAACTGTTCGTCCTAACTACATCATTGCAAAAGGCGGCATTACCTCCAGCAGTGTTGGTACTACTGGACTTTCAGTGAAACGCGCAGATGTAGCCGGTCAAATCAAACCTGGAATCCCTGTCTGGAAAACCGGAGCCGAAAGCAAGTTCCCTGGCTGTGCCTACATCGTCTTCCCTGGTAACGTCGGACAAGCAGAAACATTAAAAGAAGCCGTTGAAGTATTAGAAGGTAAATAAGTTGAATCGGAAAGAGGCTGGGACATAACTAGTCTCAGATACAAAAAAAGATCTCCATCACCATTTTCTTGGTGAAGGAGATCTTTTTTGATACTCGATTCTTAAAATCTCTTGAAAACCTAACGGCTCTAGCGGTGAACTTCCTTATGTTCACCGCCATGAACGCGAATCCTAATTCATTTTTCACTTTCTCTTTACTTCGTACAGAGACTCGAGTGAAACGCAAATTAGCCTTCAGAAATCCGAAGACTGGTTCCACATCGATTTTGCGTTTGCCATAGATTTCACCTGTTTCTTTTTCGGCAAGCAGCTGTCTCGTATAGGCTTTTTGTTCTTCCCAACGTTCGTTGTAATAGATCCTTCTCTGATTTCCTTCTTTTGCTTTTGTACATTGAGCTCGGAAGGGACAAGACGAACAATCCTCACATTCATACACACGGTACTTTCGCATAAAACCCGCTTTATCACGCTTTTCGGAATGATAGTGAAAAGCTAGTTTCCGATTATTTGGACAAGTGAACGCATCCTCTTCGGCATCATATGGCCAGTTAGACATTTGGAAGGGGTCTTGTTTATAGTTCTTTTTCTTCTCTTTTCGGTATTGATTATACGTGATCAAAGGAATACGTTTCCGATGGCTGACGACATCGTCGTAATTTTGCTCACTGCCATACCCGGCATCTCCGACAATATATTTGGGTAACGCAAAGAAATCCTGTTCGATCTTATCTAAAAAAGGAATAAAGGTTCGCGTATCTGTAGGATTTGGGAACACATCATAAGCCAAGGCATACTGACCTTCGGTCGCCAACTGCACATTGTACCCAGGTTTAAGCTGTCCATTTTTCATATAATCGTCTTTCATGCGCATAAATGTGGCATCGGGATCTGTCTTCGAATAGCTGTTACGATCTCCGAAGATTTCCATATCCCTCTTATATTTTTGGTTGCGTGTAATGAAGTCGTTATACTGCTTACGGTACTGTTTCGGTGCTTTACGTGCTGAGCGTAGCTGCTTTCGTTCGGCCACATCTTCACTTGCCTCAATACGGCGATCGTATCCCTGCACGGTGTCGTCAAGTTTCTCTGCTACCTGTGTTAACTCCTCGTCCGTGAGGGCTTCTGGGTTTTCTCTTTCAATGGCAGGGATAATCTCCTGTTCGACAAGTTCTTCGTACATCCGATTCGACTTTTCCATCAACTGAGCACTATATTTTTCTGTAGACTTCCGCCACACGAAGGTAAACTTATTGGCATTCGCTTCGATTTTAGTCCCATCAATAAAGATCGCTTCTTCTTCGATGACCTTTTCCTGGACCAACTGACAGCGGAATTGGACAAAACACTGGCGCAAAAGGTCTTGAACATCGGGGTTCACTCGGAAGCGATTGATGGTGCGATAGCTAGGTTGATACTCTTGGGCTAACCACATCATACGAATACTGTCTTGAAGAAGGGCTGCAATCTTACGACCTGAAAAGACCGATTGAGTGTAGGCGCACAAAATAATTTTCATCATCATACGAGGATGATAAGCAGGATGTCCCGTTTTCCGGAGGAAAGCGTCGAAGGCTTCGTCTGGGATACTTTCAACTAGAGTGTTCACGGTGAAAGCAATATCATTTTTCGGTAATTTTCTTTCTAAATCAAGCGGTAAAATGACATCATGCATGGTATACTGTTTAAACATAAGGATCCCCCTTTGGGTTTTGTGTGGTAACTTAATTCTATCAGAGGGGTCCTTATTTTGCTTCTAAAAACCAATGATTTATCTATAAAAAGTAGACAGGCATCTTCGGAAAATCCGAAGATGCCTGTCTATTTCATTTAGTCACTTTACTGGGTTTTGTCCAGCCTCTTTTTATGGAATTATTGCTCAGTCTGGCTTCTCCGCTTCAGTTCTACTTTAATCCTCCAGTCTTAGTCCCATCGCTCCAATTCCAACTTCTATCGCTCCAGTCTGTGCTCCATTGCTCCAGTTTCCACTTCTATCGCTCCAATCTGTGCTCCATCGCTCCAATTTCCACTTCTATCGCTCCAGCCTTGGCTACATCGCTCCAGTTTCCACTTCTATCGCTCCAGCCTTGGCTCCATCGCTCCAATTTCCACTTCTATTGCTCCAGCCTTGGCTCCATCGCTCCAATTCCAACTTCTATCGCTCCAATCTGTGCTCCATCGCTCCATCCTTGGCCCCATCGCTCCAATTCCAACTTCCATCGCTCCAGCCTTGGCCCCATCGCTCCAATTACCACCTTCCATCCTGCCCTAAACCACAAAAAAACCACCGTTTCACTTAAAAACGGTGGTTTCATCTTATAGATTTCGTTCTTCATTTAAATACATCATTAATTTCTCTGCCCAGATCTGATAGCCTAGGTCATTTGGGTGTAGACCGTCATCTAGGGTTTGCTCCAGACTTAGTCCCTGTGCGTCGAATTCTTCAAGCATAGCTGAGTAGATATCGACATAGTTCCAAGCCTTGGCTGTGGATATAATCTTCCGTACTTTCAAGGTATTCTTGATAATTTAAGCCAATATCATTAAAATCCGTATCCAGTTTAATGGTGGTTGGATTCGGTGAGGTAAGTAGAATCTTACTTGTTGGCAGGGCATTCCGCACGAGCTCTACTGCCGTTGTAATGGATGTGTTTGTATCTTGTAAAGGTTCATTTTTACGGTGACTATTTAAGATAGAGCTTTCCATAATAATAAAATCTGGTTTCTCTTTTATTAATTGTTCAAAGCTACCGTTATCTAATAAGTTCTGTATCGTCGCTCCATTTACACCATAGTTCAACACTCGACTCGTTACTAAATCCTCATCAGAATTTCGAATCGCTCCAAGCATCAAACTCGGCCAATTTTTTGCTTCCGAGCTTGCCCCTTTTCCGTTTGTCACGCTGCTACCAATTACGGCAATTCGCACTTCATCATGAGTCAGTGCCCAATAATGTAAATAATCAACGTAGCTAACTTCCCCATTTTCAGGGTTTAAACGATCAATCTTTGCAGCCAATTCTTCATCATCTGCTGCTACAGCTTCTGTTTTTTGAGATTCTATATTTTGTAGAACATTAAGTAGTAAAAGTGACATGCCAATAATCGCAAGCAAGGTAATTCCAAGTCGTTTCAATCTTTCGCCTCCCACATATTTTCACACAATCATACCACATTTATCCCATTTTGTTTAGGAGGTAACGAATAAATTCGTGTCAGTTTTCGTACCACTTTTTAACGAAACGTTTGTTTAAATAATGAAAAAAGACACCAAAGGCGCCTCTTATTATCTACCTTCTTCTAAATACCTCTTTCCTATTACATAATCCTCTTCTATCTGCTCTCTTGGCACCATGCTTCCACCTGTTACCCAAGCGATATGTGTGGCGTTTGAGTTTTGCGCAAAACCTAATTGACTTACAACTGCCAACCCCGCAGCGGCAGATGGTTCTACATACATGTTTTCAGAGTCCATTAAAAGCGCCTGAAGTTTATATAGTTCTTGATCGTCAACGGTTATGATACCTGAGAGGAGTGGCTCCATTACTTTACCAACAAATCCAGAGGCACGACCAACAGCTAATCCATCTGCAATCGTTTTGTTATCTATACCAAAATCCTGTACAGATACACGGTCATGCTCCCCTGTCATCATCCCTAATAACATACAAGGTGAGTGTGTTGGTTCTACAAAAAAGCAATGTACGTGTTCACCAAATACTAGCTTTAATCCAAAAGCAACTCCACCCGGTCCACCGCCAACACCACATGGTAAATACACAGATAAAGGATGATCCGCATTGACTTGAATGCTCTGATCCTGCAACTGCTTTTTTAAGCGAAAAGCAGCGGTTGCATAACCTAAGAACAAGGTTGTTGAATTCTCATCATCAACAAAATGAGTGGTTGAATCTACATCTGCCTGCTTTCTTCCTTCTTCTACAGCTTTACTATAATCGGATTGATATTCAATTACTTGAACACCTCTGCTTCTAAGCAGGTCTTTTTTCCATCGTTTAGCATCAGCTGACATATGTACGGTTACTTGAAAACCAAGACTCGCGCCCATCACACCGATACTCAAGCCAAGATTTCCCGTTGAACCAACGGCTATTTTATAGGAAGAAAAAAACTCGCGAAATTTACGCTCAGTGAGTATCGAATAATCGTCTTCATATCGAAGGAACCCCTTCTCGACCGCTAAATCCTCGGCATGTTTTAGTACCTCATAAATACCTCCACGCGCCTTAATCGATCCGGAGATAGGAAGTTCATTATCACATTTTACCCATAGATCACCTGACAGTGATTTTGTATGATGTTTTTCCAACTTGTCTTGTAAACTTCTTATTCTTTTTATTGGAGATTCAATAATCCCCTTAGTGGCTTCGGTTTCAGGAAACACCTTAGCCAGATAAGGCGCAAAACGTTGCAGCCTTTTCTCTGCGTCATGCACGTCTTGCTCCGTAAGTTTTGCAGTGTAGTCGTTGCTTTTATATTTAGGGTTCATCCACTCACAGGTTCAGTTGCAATGAGCTGTTCTAAGAGTGGAAACGATTCGGTCCATTCTTCTATCGGTTTTCCTAAAATGGTTTGCGCCATAATATCAAACCTCCTCGCTCTTTTTATTTAGTATAACGAAAAACGAAAAGAGCTTCATCGCTCTTTTCGTTTTTTTAACCTATTTTCAGTTATCCATTGCTACTTGTCCAGAATGACTTTCTTCTTTTTCCTTTACCTCTGCTGCTTTGAGGCGAGGATTTCGAATGAACACTGCAAATATAAATGAGATCACACACATTGCTGCAATCACCATAAAGGTTGGAACAAAGCCACCCATAATCGTAAAGATAATCGAACCAGCTAATGCACCTATACCAAAACCTTGATAGATCACGCCGTAGTTGATGCTTTGATTTTTTAATCCAAAGTAGTCAGAAACAATTGCAGGGAAGATGGTGATGTTCCCGCCAAAGCTAAAGGCAATGACTGCTACACAAGCAAAAAACAAGCCAAAGTTTAGTTCAACAAAACTCAAGACAGAAACCGCAAGAGCAGTAACGAACAAAGTACCAGCTATAATATGCATGCGTTCCATTTTATCAGAGAGCGCCCCCAGAACCACACGTCCTGTTGTGTTAAAGATTGCAACCAGCGCAACCGCATTTGCTGCAGTCTGTGCATTAAGTCCCGCAAGACTTTCCCAAGCATCCTTCGCAATTCCAATTAGATACAATCCACTCATACACGCTGTAAAAAAGATAATAAACAGCATATATGCTTGTTTTGTTTTTAACATTTCTTTAACTGAATACTCTTTTAGCTGATGATTCGTCTGAACAGCAGGGGCCGCTTTTGCTTCTCGTACTAAAAAGGCTCCACCTACGATAAGAACAAGTGCACACATTCCCCAAAGTAAAAACGTTTGTGTGACACCAAATGTTGATAAGAAGTATCCGTTAATATAACGGAAGAGCAAACTTCCTGTACCAAAAGCCCCTACCGATATACCTGAGATAAGACCTTTCCGTTTAGGAAACCATTTAATTAAATTTGATAATGATGAAATGTAGGCTGTTCCGTTTGCAAATCCCACTACAGCACCAGCTAGTATATATAGCATCCAAAGCTGTGAAACAAACGAGCTTAGAATCAATCCAATTCCAAGTGTGAGACCTGAGAATATTAGAAGCTTACGTATCCCAATCTTTTCTTGGATTTTACCCGAAAATAAAGTAGCAAAAGCTAAGGCAAAACTTGTGATTGAAAAAGTAACGGTTACTGCATTTAGGTTCCATCCATTTAATTCTGCTAAAGGTTGATTAAATAAACTCCATGTGTAGATCGTACCTAGACCCATTTGAACGAGAACGGTTCCAAAAATGATCCATAGTCGATTCGTCTTTGTTGTATTCATCCTAACTCTCCTCTTTCCATCCGGCGGTAAACATCTATTTCTATGAATAAAGTTTAGCACCTGAGGATCCGAGTGTACGCAGCTTGGAATGAACTGCTTCTAATTAGGAATGAACCGTTTCTATAAACGCATCAACTGTTTGAATTCTTTTGCTTTCCCCGACTGACGGGGATTTCAGCATCAAGATTTTGTAAACGAAGCAGGTACGTATTGTGAAACCACGGTACGATTTCATGGATCTTCGTCACGTTTACCGAATAGGAACGATGACAGCGATAAAAGAGATCCTCTGTTACTTGCGATTGAAAAACAGAGATTGTAGAAGGAATAGAATAGACTTCATCTTTTGTATGGATGATCGTCTGCTTTTCACTCGCTTCGGCATAATAAATCTCATCTACATCAATAACGTAAATTTTATCGTTTTTCCATACATTAATGCGTTCAGTTACGTTTGAGGTTGCCTTAATAAGCGGATCCTCAGCTTGTTTTTTCAAAAAATGAGTTTCAAGCTTTGACAGCATAGCAGCGACACGTTTTTCACTATATGGCTTTAGAATGTAATCAAAGGCTTCAAGCTCAAAGGCTTTTGCCGCATGCTCTTTATAGGCTGTTGTAAAAATGATCGTTGGTTTTGTCTCAAATTTACGTATATGGCCTGCAAGCATCATGCCATCTAAGGAAGGAATATTAATATCTAAAAAGATCGCATCTGGCTCGTGATCCTGCAAATATTTGAGAACGTCTATTCCATCATCAAAGCATTCAAGCACCTCAATGTGACTATGGGTTTCTATTAAATACTGTAGCTCTTTTTGAGCTGGCATCTCATCTTCAACAATTATCGCTTTCATTATCCATCCGTCCTTTTAGCTACATCAAAATAGATAAGTGTCCCTGGATTCAATCTACGAATCACTAATCCTTCTCCGTAAATCAGTTTTACGCGCTGATGAACATTTGCTAAACCGATCGATTTAGGAGAGACCTGATCTGAGTACAGCTGATCAATAATCTCCTGACTGATCCCCACTCCCGTATCCATAACAGTAATTCTAACCTTTTCATCAAGGTCCTCAACACGAATCGTAACTGCACCCTGCTGCTTGCCTTTTTGTACACCGTGATTGATTGCATTCTCCACAAGCGGTTGAATAAGTAAGCTAGGAATGCGCACGTCCACCGAGTCAATTTCATAATGAACCTTTAAGCGGTCACCAAACCGTGCTTTTTCAATTTCTACATAATCTTGCACCTGCTCAAGTGCCTGCGAAATCTCAATCATCTCATCTGTTAGCTCCAGGTTATAACGTAAATACCCAGATAAATTAATGATCAATTCCCTTGCATGCACAGGGTCCGTTCGTGTGGTTGAAGCTATTGCATTTAACGCATTAAATAAAAAGTGTGGGTTAATCGTTGCTTGAAGGGCCTTAAGTTCAGCTTTCTCCGCCCCTGCTCGAACTTGTTCAATTCGAGAAATTTCCATTAAAGTAGAGATAATCTGAGCTAAACCTATCGCCATCGTTTGCAGGGAATCAGTAATCTTGTTGGCTTTTTGATAATAAATTTTGAGTGAACCTGTTATCTCATTATGCTCCTTAAACGGAATAATTAAGAGACATTGAATTTGTGGTGTATGATGATCTGCGACTTGATTGCGGATGGTAATCTCCCCGCTTTTTATGGATTGCTTTGTCAGTTCACTATTTATCTTGCTTCCAAGCCGAGTATCGTTCTTCCCCATAACCTACATAGGCTAAAACATGATTCGTATCTGTAATCGCCACAGCATCCGCATCAATATCTTCTTTTATTATCTGACAGATAGTGTGAAGCGAATCTTGATTAATCGAACGAAAATATGGCAGAGTTTTATTGGCAATCTCAAGCGCCATTTTCGATTGAGCCGCAGCGACACGTTCTTTCTCGCCTTCAATATTCAACACAAGAAGAATAATAAGTCCAATACTAATTTCACCAAGAATCATAGGAACAGCAATAATCGAGACAATTTCGACACCTACATCAAAAGGCTCGGCCAAAAGTAGAATTAATCCCATCGTAAGGATTTCACAGAACATACCTACCGCTATCCCGATAACCCACCAATTTTGCTTTTTCACCTTAAAGTGAACAATACCAGCCATGATTCCAAGCCGTGATACTAGTAATTAAACAAGGAATAGCCGTCACTCCACCAATATCAATCACATATCTGTGAACCCCCGAAACCACACCAGTAATAATCCCGACCCATGGACCAAACAGAATCCCACCAGCCACTATAGCAATGGTCCTCACATTAACAAGTGACCCTTCCACTTCAATCCCAGAGTACGTACCAAACAAAGCAAATGCACAAAAAACAATCGTCACAACGGACAACTCACGCGGGGACGTTAATTTATCCTTTTGCAAAAGCTCTCTAAAGCCAGGAATTTTTGTTAAAAAGTATAAGCATATTAAAAGCAGCGCCGCCCGTTCAAGAAGGTGGATAAACATCTCAAGATACGTATTCATGATCGTCTCCTCTAAAGCTAATTTCTCTAGTTTATCAGACTTTATACATGTAAACGTAATCATTGAGGAAGTGGAATGAATTGACGGGTGTGGAAGCGTAAATGCTAGGTTGGGAAGGGGTTTTGGGGTAGCTGGATGTAGTTTTGATTGGGTGGATTATCGTTTCACTTGTGACTCCATCGTTTCAATTTGGGAGGTTATCGCTTCACTTGGGGCTCCATCGTTTCAATTTGGGTGGCTATCGTTTCACTTGAGGCTCCATCGTTTCAATTTGACTGGCTATCGTTTCACTCGAGACTCCATCGTTTCAATTTGGGTGGCTATCGTTTCACTTCGGGCTCCATCGTTTCAATTTGGGTGGCTATCGTTTCACTTCGGGCTCCATCGTTTCAATTTAGATGGCTATCGTTTCACTTGGGGCTCCATCGCTTCACTTTGGATGGCTATCTCTTCACTCGGGGCTCCATCGTTTCAATTTAGATGGCTATCGTTTCACTTAAGGCTCCATCATTTCAATTTGGGTGGCTATCGTTTCACTTGAGGCTCCATCGCCCCATCCAACACCCCCACCACAAAAAAACAGCAAACACCATATGATGTTTACTGCTTCTACTGTTTATTTTGTTGGAGCCAGTTCTACTGCATCTTTGTAAGCTGCAATAAGGCTACGTTCGTCGGCAATATTTTTACCAGCGATATCAAATGCGGTTCCGTGGTCAACGGATGTGCGGATAATTCCACCTTTTAGTCCAACTGTGATATTGACTCCGGCTTCAAGTCCCATGACTTTAATTGGAACGTGGCCTTGGTCGTGGTAGCAGGCTACTACGATATCAAAGTCGCCGCGGGCTGCTCTGAAGAATAGTGTGTCTGCAGGATAAGGTCCTTCGACGTTAATGCCTTCACCTTGAGCTTGTTTGATTGCAGGAATAAGTTTTTCTTCCTCTTCACCTTCACCAAACAGTCCATTTTCTCCGGCATGTGGGTTAATTCCACAGACAGCAATACGCGGATTTTCAATACCGGCATTTTTTAATGTTTCGTCTGCGAGCGTAATCACTTTGTGCGTACGCTCTGGATTAATGGTATCGATCGCTTTGCGCAGCCCAATGTGTGTGGTCAAATGAATGACTTTTAGATTAGGTGCAGACAGCATCATTGAGAAGTCTTTTGTGCCTGTAAGCTCGGCTAAGATTTCGGTATGGCCTGGATACATATGACCTGCTTTTTGCATGGCTTCTTTATTAAGAGGCGCTGTGCAGATCGCATGAATTTTTGATTCCTTGGCAAGCTCTACTGCTTTTTCAACGTAACGGAATGCCGCGTCTCCTGCTTTTTCACTAACTTGACCGAATGGCAAATCTTTCGGAAGTAACTTCAGATCAATGACTTCAATCGTGCCTGGTTCAAATACACATTCTGATGGATCTTGAACAGGAACAACATTAAGTTCTGTTTTTGTTATGTCTACAGCACGTTCCATTAACTCGTAATCACCAATGACAAGCGGGCGACCTAATTGAAATAGTTCTCCTGATGCAAAGGCTTTTGAAATAATTTCGGGCCCAACTCCTGCTGCGTCTCCCATAGTAATGCCAATGATTGGATTCTTCACTTTGTAGTTCCCTCCATAAAAAATTGATAAATGTTGCTGAATGTAAATTCGGTTCCAAATGCTCCAGCCTTTGTGATAGCGTAGGTGCCAGCAAGCGATCCGGTAAATATTGAAATTGGAATTCCCGTTTCAAATTCATCAATTAAATCAAGCTGACTCACCGAAACTCGTTTGCATAGCGCTTTGGCTGTATCTCCACCCGTCATCACAATCGCTTGGAATGAGTGAGACAAGGTGAGATTTTCCCCAACTGCTGCGAGAAGTGAAACAATGCGTTGGCTGATAATTGATAAAGCAATCTTCTGTTCTTCAGCATAAGCATAAACGGCATCAATTTCATGTCGCTCTGTTCCAGAGAAAATAACAGGAATCTTTTGTTCTTCAAGTATTGAATGTGCCTCTTTACTAACACGCTCAAATTCACTTGCTCTTACAAATTCATCCTCATTCACTGCTTTTAGAGCGTCAATTTTTATCCCAACAGCACTTTCTTGTTTCAGCAATTGCTGAACCTGTTTGCGGCTGATATCACTCATACTTCCAACTAAATATAAAATCGGCAGAGTAGGATCTTTTCTTTCTACCTGTCTTTTCACACCACTGCTTTTTATTTCTAAAGCAGAGGAAAGTCCTGCTGAACCGGCGAGAAGAATATGATCTTGTGAAGTTTGTGCAAACTCAGCAATTGCTTTTAGTGTATGAGAGCTTGTCGCATCACAAATGAAAACACAGCCCTTTTCCGTTTGTTGTTGTCTTAGCCAAGTTGTGATCTTCTCATGAGCTTTGGTCCACAGCTCTTCTGGAACCTCTAAAAGCTGCCCCTTAAACTGCCTTCCAACATGATCTGCTATACGCGAGTCTTTAACCGGATCTGCTTCATTTAACGCAAATTCCGTTTCCCCAATTGCGGTGCCGTCTACATATAAAATTCCTTTATCAACTGTACGCTTACTTTCAGGAAAACTTGGTGTTAGCAAAACATAATCAGGCTTGTCCGCTTGGATCATTGCATAAAGCTCTGCACCAACATTTCCCCTTAAAGTAGAATCCACTTTTTTAAATAGAATCTCTGGTTGATACGTTGCCAATACATCCATAGATGATTTGATTGCTTCCTTGGCATCATCTTGACTCATAGCGCGGCTGTCTGTATCAATGACTACAGCCTCAAGCGGTTCATTTGTCTCTTGCTCATTATTAAGCCAGACAGCGGTTTTCAGCCCGCTTTTTGCAAGCTGCACACCACTGTCATTAGCTCCTGTAATATCGTCCGCTATGATAGCGACCTTCATCAAACTCACTCCTCTGAAGTTACCAGGTCTTGCTTGCCATTCTTTTTCTCTAATCGTTTTGCTAAGTACCCAACGAATATAGGAAGCAGGATGGCGGTTGTTACGACACTTGCTGCCACTTGAACGGTTGCAAGTTCTACGTTATAAGCAAAAGCTGTACTTGCTGTTGCGATTGCAGCTTGGTGTTGCCACTGCATTACCTGCTGTCGAGCCTTCCGCTGCACCAACAAGTGGATTCCATTTAAATAATTTAAAAATAAAGTACCCACTAAAACCAGTTACCAATACTACAAGTACACCTAATACAACCCCAGGAATTCCACCTTCAACGATTGCTGAGAAGCTAATGTTCATACCCAATGCAAATGCGAAAAACGGAATAAGCATATCTGAACCTTTCCCTAAAAAGCTACGCATATCTTCATCTATATTTCCAAGAATAAATCCGATAACAATTGGAAGAAGAACACCGATAAATGCTGTAATCGAGAAGAATCCGCCTTGCAATCCCACAGCGCCTAATACAGACAGCGTTAACATTGTAAATAAAGGACCATCGTTCATTGCTAGTACTGAATAAGCTGCTTTATCTTCACTTTTACCGTATTGTCCAGCTAATGCGACATACAATCCACCGTTAGAGTTGGTCATTGCCGCAATAACTGCGATTGGAGCAAGTCCAAGAAATAAACCTTCTGCGCCTCCGGCAAGAAGGAAGATAATAGCTCCAATGATTCCACCAAAAACCCATTTCACTCCTAGAAGTGTGAATCCTTTACCGAATGCTACACCAAAACTTTTTACGTTAATTTGTGACCCTGCGCATAATAGAAATAGTGCAATTAATGTCGAGGCACCGTTTACAAAAAGCGCTTCCGTAAAGTTACCAATTCTTAAAGCCTGAGGCATTATTGTATTAATAAGTGCTCCTAACAATAATGGAACAACCATCATTCCGCCTGGAATCTTTTCAATTGATTGCTTTAGTCTCATTATCTTACCAACCCTCTGTTTTATTTTGCAATACTTTTGTTTTTAAAAACGTTTGTGCACACGTTTACACTACTAAATATACTGTTTTAAAATAAAAATACAATAAAAAACTAAAATAAGTTGCTAAATGCAACACTATTTTAGTTTCCTCCAGACAGTGGTTCGATTTATATTTAGGCGTTTAGCTGTTTTAGATTGATTAAAGCCCTCATCCTCAAGGACCTTTTGAATGATTTCACTTTCCATCTCATCAAGCGATTTTGTTAGATCAAGGTGAATAAATCCTTCTTTCTCTTGTTCAGCACGATCAACCTGTAGCAAAATATGAGGTGAATCAGCTCGTTCAATTTCACGGAAAATCAAATCTCTAAATGAAACAAGAGAATGACGATGTGAAAGTTCTTGAATTTCAGACGAGGTATTCTTTATCCCAATCACTTGTTTGCCATATCGACTATTAGCACGTGAGATAAAAGCTCGAATAAAGCTCAAATCATGCTGTAACCTCTTAGACAACGTCGGTAGTTCAAAAACTCTTCCTTCAAAAACGCGAAGTTCGATCTGCGATTCACAGAAAAAGACAACTGGATTTGCATACTGGTTTGCCGCCTCTACAATTTCTAGCTGTTTTGAAGGTAGCAGTTGATCAAGATGTAAAAGAAATAATGGCATCTGCGTACTAAATAATAGGTCTATATCGACTTCTTTATTTAAATCGCATTCAATGGCCCATTGGTTAGCTAGGATCGCTTCGGTTATACATCGCTCTCCAGAACCTTCTACTGAAGTAATTAAAATCGGACCTTCCTTTTCAACAACTTCGTTAAAATGATTTTCCAGGACAATATCTGTACCTAAAACAAGTGGCAGAGATAGACCATCTGTTTGAAACCATCTACAGAAACTAGGGATGACTTTTTCCATTGAGCGAATATAAACAATTGAATGATTCAACTTCTCTTTTAACGGTTGTACATATATTTGATACGGCTTCCCATTGCTATATAAGATGTGTCTAAGTTCTTGATTGTATTCATATTCATTTAACTCAAATAACGCCTGTAACATCATACCTAGATTTTCTTTTTTCTCAAGCTTTTTTAACGTATCACTTTTAAATCGAATTTCCTTTTCTTCAACAATGAAATAAGGCTCCTCTATCTCCTTGGCTAGTACTTTGTAGAGTTGATTTTCTTCATCATAAAAATGGTGTACCTGACGAATTGTCTCAGCCTGTTCAAATGCCTGCTTCACTGATTCCTCACCTGAAGTAATCAGAATGCCTTCCACACCGTACCGTTGGGCAATCTGATTTGTTACGGTGTCACCAATTATGACCCGACGACCCGACTCTTTCGCACGAATGACAGCTTTTTCAACTTCATTTTCTGATTCTATAGATGTGATCGGAACCTCAATTCCCAACAATTGAGAAATTTCATAAAAATCACTCGATATATTCTCAAACGCAATAATTTCCGCCCCATCCTTTTCATCCTGAATCAGCAAAAGCGTTCTCAGAATGTCATACCCCGATATCGGAATCTCCACTACCTGTTTACTTGTGTGAGCCTTGATAATTTTAGCTGTACCACCACGACTAATATATAAATCCGTTTTATCATCAACCTTCTCAATAATTGGAATAGCCTCTTGTAAATCAGCAAGATACAATTCGTATTTCATCTGTTTTTGCTGCTGAATCACTCGTTTAACTGTTTTTTGAAGTCCCTCATAAGGGGCAATAACCGTTATATGCATGGCTTTCATTTTCATCAGCTCCCACTTCCGCTACTTCCACTAGTATAACGAATCACAAAGTGAATAACGAGAATAGAGTCATTTTTCGAGGAATGTTACGTTTAGCAAGATCAGGCGTGGTTTAGTAAGGGCAAGTAGGTTTTAGCAAGAGGTTTTGATTTTTTAATAAGAGCTGTCTCCTTTCTACAAGAGGTTTTGCTTCCTTAATAAGATCCACCTCCATTTAGTAAGAGTCTTCCGTTCTTTAGCAAGATCCACTTGCTCATACCAAGAGATATCCCTTCTTCACCCAGACACTCCGCCTCACACCAAGAGCTTCACCTCCTAGACCAAGATCCTCATCCTCATACCAAGAGCTTTACCTCCTTCACCAAGATCCTCCTCCTCACACCAAGAGCCCCCCCTTCACCAAGATCCTCCTCCTTCAATCAAGAGCTTTCCCGTTTCACGAAGAACATTCCCACCTTACCAAGACTCTCCAATCCGTATCACACTAAAAAAAAGACGAACCGGACAATGAATTGTCCATTCCGCCTACGTTTCAGTCTATTGGATTTTGTTACTTTCGTTTGGCTTTTTATCCTTGCAAATCTTGTTCCAATCGATCTACATACTGTTTTGCTTCAGCTAATGGCAATGAATGAGCCATGCGCAATTCCTTGATGGCCTTTATCTTATTGCCTTCTTTAAGATGCTGACGCAGTCGAGTATTTAAATCAGAGTCCTGTGACACATTTTCTTGGATTTGCACAGCATCTGCCGCCGATTTTTGCGCTAATCTAGAACGCAAGCTTATAACATTTAATAAAAGCAACATCACAACAACTGCTAGGATAATAATAACTGTCGTCTCCACGATCCTAACCACCTTTCAACTCTTCCTCTTCATTCTATCATGTTGGTTCAAGCTCTTTTAATAATTGTTGAGTTAGCTGTTGAAACGTCTCGACAATTGGCTTTTCAAAACGGAGGGGCTTCACCACACTCCAAAAAGGGCGAGTAATGCTCAGGTTGGCAAACGGCACGTGGACGAGTAAGCCATTTTGGATTTCTTGTTGCACAGCATAATGAGATAAAAAACCGTAACCCAAGCCTGACTGAACAGCACTTTTTACAGCTTGTGTTGTGTTTAGTTGAAGATGCGGTTCGAGTTTTAGTCCCGCCTGCTTAACCATCAGATGTTTTTCAACAATGATTCGAGTGGATGATTTCGGTTCGCGTGCAATGTACCGTTCCTCTCGCAGTTCCTGAGGCAGGATGTGGGTTCGTTTTGACCAAGGATGTGTGGGATTCACCACCAGAATAACTTTATCCTCAATCATCGCTTGTTTCCGTAGTGAATCTGTATGTATTTCTCCTTCTACAAAAGCTAGATCAATTTGTTGATCCTCTAGCATTTTTAAAATGGTTCGTGTATTTTGGATTGTGACCTGCACGTCAGAATCGTCATGTATTTGATTAAAAGCCGCAACCACAGTAGGCATCATATATTCCCCTAAAGTGAAAGAAGCACCCACTTTCAAATCACGTTTTGTCTTGTGATCTGTGAATGCAACGGACTCAAGAGAGTTTTGATAATCCTGGATAATTGCTTTTGCATGTGGATAGAGCACACGCCCCGCCTCAGTAGGAGTTACCTTGCCACTTCCACGATGAAGAAGCATGGCTCCATAATGTTCCTCAAGATAGTGCATATATTTTGTCACAGAAGGCTGAGAGATGTACGCACTCCGTCCTGCTGCGCTGATACTTCCTTCCTCCACAATTAAACAAAAAAGCTCTAGCCACCTTAAATTCATCTGAAATTTTGCCTCCTACTAAACCACTAATGAAATGCCTATACCAATAACAAGAATCGCCAACAAACGTGTCAGGTAAACAGCTTTTAAACGAGAAGATACATACACACCTATTTGCGAGCCGATTAGTACTCCAATTCCACTCCAAAACGCAATATACCAGTCGATTTGACCTTGCACATACGAAGGGACCGTCCCCACAAATGAGTAGATCACAAGCGCAAAAATCGAAGTTCCAGCCGCTTGATGAAAGGGCAGTTTCCATGCAAACACTAAAATCGGAACTAACAAAAATCCACCACCTACCCCAAAAAAGGAAGACAGCATGCCAATCATACACCCAATCAGCGGGAGTAAATGAATGGACGCAGATTGAATATTACCCGAAGCAACCTCTTCCTTAGGTGGACTCTTTATCATCAGAAAAACGCCTAAACCAATCATCAACAAAGCAAATGCTGTGTAAAACAGTTGTGCTTCTATGCCCACAAGTAACCATCTGCCAAGTAACGTACCAGGAACCGCACCCACCGAAACCAAAAGCCCCATTTTAAAAAGAACTTGACGCTTTTTTACATAAGCATACAAACCCGAAAGACTACTGATCAGCACAATAAAAAGCCCAGTCCCAGCAGCCACCTCGGGCGACAAACCATATATCAATAACAGCAGCGGAACAAGAATAAATCCTCCGCCAGCCCCAATCATCATGCCATACGCACTCGATGCAAAACCTATTAATAAAAGAATAAGATACATATCACAACAGTCCTTCATATCTGATTCTCTTATCATACAAAGAGATACAGTTCAAAAACGGACATGTCGAACATTAATATACCCTATATCAATTTGGCATGGACTTCTGATTTATGGCGCTTCTTTTGGATGATCCCTATCAATCTTTTCATCTATAGATTGAATATCACCAAGAACATCATCACCAAACAGACTCTTAACCTTAGTGCGCGCCCTATCCTTCGTTGCATCATCAATATAAGCAGCCACTAAAAGTAACGCACCCGTCAACGCAACCATATCATCCGTGTAGCCAATGATCGGAGTAATATCAGGAATAAAATCAAAAGGCATCACAAAATAACCAAGAGCCCCCAAAATCGTTGACCTAGCCTTTAACGGAAGATCTGGTTTTCTAAACGTATAATAAAGCAAAAACACCGCATAAACACCCGCTGCTCCAACCTTCTTGCCATATTTTTTTATTTTAAACCAAAATGACTTTTCATTAAACTCATCTTGATAAACTGAGAGTTTGCTCGGATCCGGTAATTCATTATGTTTCACCATGCGTATACACCTCCACTATTACTATACCCGAGTGTCTGGGGGTTAAGCTTTTAAAATTATCGTTTATGAAGAGGATAAGAAAGGGTGTAAAAGGAGTGTTTATTGCTATGAGTTCTCGGGATCGATAACTGACTGAGTAGACGGTAAGCTGTTTTAGAGGATGAAATCTGAAGAAAATCGCGGAATTGCCGATTGGTGATAGTGGGTTGAACTAATAGAAGAAAATCTTCAAGAGCTTGTATATGCGCATCCTTCGAGATGTTGTGACACATTTCACATTGCCAGCCGCCCTGAATTATTCCTCTTCTCATTTGGAGCGATTCACACTTTGGACACTGCACACCCGTTTGAATGTCCGAGGATGACATTTTATAAGACGGTACTATCGAGGAACAATCTTTTTGATGAGAGAGAACTAACATCTTGGATAAATTCTGTATTTGCTTTTGATCTAGTTTTATAGAAGAAGGACGTTGCTGCTGCTCACCAAGCAAATGAGGAATATCTTCAGCATGAGTGACACGCGGAGAATCAGAGTGAATCTTTGTCAGAGGGTTCGTAAATGCAACAAACTCATATATCGGCAGTAACGGCCACCCATTAAAAAGTAACCAATCCATCAACTGAAGTCTCTGCCTTTTAACTTGCAAATGGGGATTGGATATGACTTGTTCTTTCTCCTGAATTTGTCTAACCACCTGCCTTGGCGACTTTTGAAATTGAATATTTCCCGAGGTGTTTTTAGCCTCAATGATCCCGATAAAAGATGAATGTAACACAACAGTATCCATTTGAAAAAAGTGCCCGCTCTCAGCCTGAAGTCTCAAATCATGGATAAAATAAAAATCTCTTTCCTCGAGAAATGAGAGATAGTAATCAAGATTCCGCTCACCCCGGTATCCAGCCTCTCTTAATGATAAATCCTCATTTATTTTCGACTGAGCTGGATGTCCATCCTTCAACCTTCTTGCTAACGCACGCAACTGTAATAATATATATGGTACACTTCGCTTTTTAACAATAACCAGACTATCTCACCTCCATTTTGAACTAATAGTATTACTATGGATTCGCCTCACAAAAAGTATATCCTGCTTTTATTTTGGAAAGGACAGAGTTAAATTCCCAATACAGTAGCATTTTTGGATCATTAGCTTCGTTACTGACCTGTTAGATCTTGCTTTTGGCTCGTTACACCTGCTCCTGGCCTGTTAGACTCTCTCTTTGGCTCGTTACACCTGCTCCTGGCCTGTTAGACTCTCTCTTTGGCTCGTTACACCTGCTCCTGGCCTGTTAGACTCTCTCTTTGGCTTGTTACACCTGCTCCTGGCCTGTTAGACTCTCTCTTTGGCTTGTTACACCCACTTCCGGCCTGTTAGACTACCTCTTTGGCTCGTTACACCTACTCCTGGCCTGTTAGACTCTCTCTTTGGCTTGTTACACTGTTAGACTCTCTTTTTGGCTTGTTACACCTACTCGTGGCCTGTTAGACTACCTCTTTGGCCCATTACAACTGCTCCTGGCCTGTTACTTTCTCTCTTTGGCCCATTACCTCTGCTCCTGGCCCGTTAGTTCCTTTCTTTGGCTCGTTACCTCTGCTCCTGCCCCGTTAAATCCTCTCTTTGGCTCATCAGATCTCCTCTTGGCCTATTACTCTCTCTTTCTGGCTCATTAGATCTTATCTTGGCCTGTTAGTTCCTCTCTTTCTGGCTCATTACACCTGCTGGCCTGTTAGTTCCTTTCTTCCCCCAGCAAGTCGTGCATGCTCCCTTTCACATATTTCCTACTCACATCAAAAAAAAAAAAAAAAAAAAACTGTCAACCAAATCTCAGGGAATTGGTTGACAGACACTAATTACTATTCATTTAGACTTGCGATAAATCGTTTAAATGCTTTTACACCTGCTTCGTTTTGTTTAAAGACGCCGCAGTGGCTTAGTGCTTCTGAGAAGATGTGTCCTACTTCTTTTTGTAAGAGCGGTACGACCTCTTCTGTTGTGATGGATGGATGTTTGGCGATTAGTTCTTTCACCCATGAAACATGTTTACTGAGTTCTGGGTTCTTCAATAGCTTCTGTTCAGGATTGTCTGAAGCGATCACTTCTGCCAGCAGCAAGAGTTCCTTTTTCAAACGACCTGGTAAGATAGCTAGACCCATAACTTCTATTAAACCGATGTTTTCTTTTTTGATTGGGTGCACTTCGGCATGTGGGTGAAACAAGCCGAGTGGGTGTTCTACGGTTGTTCGGTTGTTCCGTAAAACAAGATCAAGCTCAAACTCTTGCCCGCGTCGGCGTGCAATGGGAGTGATTGTATTATGCGGCTCACCATCTGTCGATTGATCAATCTCTGCCTCAAGGTCTGTATAATTACGCCACTGTTCTAAAATATACGCCCCAAGCTGCTTCAAGCCGGTTGCGATCCTTTGCACGTAAGCGAATGACAGAGAGTGGCCATTTTAACAGACTCGCTTCAATTTCAGGGTAATATGGCAATTCAAAGGCTGTGAGCTGTTCGGCTCGTGCCATTGGAAATTCATATTGCCCTGCCTGATAATGATCATGCGAAAGAATTGACCCTCCGACAATTGGCAAATCCGCATTGGAGCCAATAAAATAATGTGGAAACCTCTCCACAAATTCAAGTAGCCGGCTAAAGGTCTGTTGGCTAATACGCATCGGCCGTTTTATCGCGGATAGTACTATGGCATGCTGGTGGTAATACACATATGGCGAGAACTGAATCAACCATGGCTCCTCACCTAGTTGAACTGGGACCTGACGAAGATTCTGTCTTGCCGGGTGATTGATTCGACCTGCATAACCTACATTGCCTTTATCTAGAAGCCCATCGGGATAAGAGCTTGCAGTAAGAGTGCGTCCTTTTGCAATATCCTTGGGGTCTAGCTCAGGTTTAGATAGATTTATGGTTACCTCTAGTTCTCCGTAAGATTGCGTAGATGTCCACGATTCGTTTAAAGCGACTCGGTCCATCCTTATATAGTTTGTGTCCTTTGCAAGTTCATAAAAAGCAGCCGTTGCTTCTTCTGGACCATTTGATTTGTAGGTTTTATAAAACGTTTCAGTGACCGCACTTGGCCATGGAGTGAGACAGCCCATGAGCTTGGTATCCCATAAATCACGCTGAAGAATTGAATCCTCAAGCAGACCTTGCTCAACAGACCAGTCTGTAATTGGTTTCAATAAATCTGAGACTGTCCAATCCTCATTGTGTGCAACGTCAGCAGGAAAAGCTTCATCTAAGCCAAGTACCTCAAGGAGTCGATTTCGCGCGTATTCACGATCCCCTTCACCAAGCAGCTTTTTTGTTGTAGCAAACTCCAGTATATTCTCTATATGATGATGAATTGTCAATACGAACTCTCCCTTCATTTCCCGTTACGCAAGCTCATGTACCCCTGATCCTGCATCACTTACATAAAAGGTTGGTGCCCAGCCAATCGCTTTCTCATACTCTGTCAACACTTGCTCAAAAAATACATCCAGCTTCTCTTCAGAAACTAGGCTAACCGTACACCCACCAAATCCTGCACCAGTCATTCTTGATCCAATGCAACCTGGAATTTGTCTTTGGATGTTAACTAAGTGATCGAGTTCAATACCTGTGACTTCATAATCAGTGGCAAGCGACTCATGTGATTGATCCATAAGCTTTCCAAAGGCCTCAAGTTCTCCATTTTTTAATACGTTCACTGCATCAATCACTCGTTGATTCTCCGTCACAACGTGATTAATCCGGTTACGAATGGTTGGATCCTTGATTTGCACCTTATGTACTTGCCAGTCTGCTTCCGTACACTCACTTAAGGACTGAATCTGAAGCCCAAGATCTTTTAGCTGTCTTAAGCCCTCTTCACACTCGGCTCTGCGTTCATTATACTTTGAATCCGCTAATTCACGTCGCTTATTTGTATTAGTAATGACCACTTTATACTGCCCCAAATCGAGCGGCACTTTCTCATAATCAAGTGATGCCGTATCAATAAATAATGCGTGATCTTTTTCACCTAAACCAACAGCAAACTGATCCATAATTCCGCTATTTACACCCATAAATTGATTCTCAACGATCTGACTCAGTTTTGCTAATTCTACGCGACTCAAGTCCGCCCCTGTTAACTCTGACACCATAAATGCAGCTACCATCTCAAGTGACGCAGAAGAAGATAAACCTGCACCATTTGGAATGTTGCCCCACACGTAGAGATCAGCACCATTTAAGGAATAGCCTTTCTCGTCAAACGCATGCAGAACACCCTTAATATAGTTTCCCCATGTATGCGATTCCAAATAATGAAGCTCTTGATTACTAAACTGAACGTGATTTTCCATATTACCGCTGATGAGTCTGTAGAGCCCATCATTCCTCTGGCGCACTGCGATATACGTGCCTTGTGTCAAGGCTGCAGGAAAAACAAATCCTCCATTATAATCTGTATGCTCTCCAATCAAATTCACGCGTCCCGGTGCGAAAAAAATTCGCTCATAAGTCTGACCTTCAAATGCGTCACTAAATGCCTTGATTACTTTTTCCTTATCACTCACTATCATCATTCCTCTCAATTAAAGCTGAAGAAAGCAGGAGCTTATCACTCCCGCAATCTTATGTTCTATTTTGATAGAATCATATAGTTATAAGCTTCCACTGTTATTATACCTGAGCGCGCCGTTCCTGTAAGCGCATTTATATACTGAATATTACTTTCTAATTCAACCTGCTGAGCTTCTTCACTAAAGTTCATTACAAACACATAGTCTGTCTCACCATCTGTACGTTTTTGCACACTAACTCCCCCAGGAATAGCCGCGTCCAAAATACGTGTAAGACTTAGTTCAGTTGCAAGCTCACTGTAGAAATCATCGTAAAAACGTTGTTCATTTGAAGAAGCCATATAGTAGGCTTTTCCAGCTTCTACTTGGTTAACTGTCAGAGCAGGACGCTTGTCATATCCACCTGATTCAAAGGTACCTAACACCTCTGCCTCATTCGCATGCACACGCTCACAGTAGTCTGTCACGTTATACGTGCGACCTGCTGTTGAGACTTTAATGCCATGCTCTGGGTACAAGCTATCAATTTCTTCAGCCCATACACCTAATAGATTCTTTAATGGACCTGGAAACCCTCCTAAGAAACACAAATCATTTTCATTAACGATTCCGCTCCAATACGTTGCAATAAAGGTTCCTCCTGCTTTGACAAACGCTTCAATCCGTTCAGCAACACCCGGCTTAATCATATACAGCATTGGCCCAACAAGCACCTTATACTTGGAGAAATCACCCTCCATGCTGATGACATCAACTGGGATTCCTTGCTTCCAGAAACTGTGATAATGAGCTTGGCACTGTTCCGAATACTTTTTATTAATATTGTTTAACGCTTGAGCGTCATCAATAGCCCAGTTGTTCTCAAAATCAAAGACAACAGCTACTTCTGGAGCAACCGATGTTCCCGCTACCGGCTGAAGCTTATTCAGCTCATCTCCAAGTCTTGCAACCTCTTGAAATACACGAGTATGTTCTGTTCCGGAATGATCCACAACTGCTCCGTGGAACTTCTCAGATGCGCCGCGTCCTTGTCTCCATTGGAAATAAAGGATCGAATCGGCTCCATGAGCCACAGCCTGGATGGCTGAAAGTGCATGTACACCCTCTTCTTTTGTCTTATTGATATCATGCCAGTTCACAAGACTCGGTGTATTCTCCATGATAAGAAATGGCTGTCCATCCTTTAATGAGCGATATAAGTCATGTACAAAACCAACATCAGAAGCTAATTTTGTTGTTGTTTGACCTTCAATATGCCAAGGTGGGTAGCTGTCCCATGTCACAATGTCCATTTCTTTAGCAAACTTATTATAATCAATCCCAAGGAATGGTCTCATATGTGGGTAATTACCCATAAAGTTTGTGGTAACTGGAATGCTCGGATCTACCGCACGTAATGGAGCGATCTCATGTTTGTAAAAATCAATCGTCTGATCACTTACAAAACGTCTCCAATCCAGATTCATGCCATGCACCATGTTTTCACCATGTGGAGCAGGTGATTCAACTTGCGACCAATCATTAAAACGATGACTCCAGAAACCAGTCCACCACGCTTGGTTCAACTGTTCAAGATCGTTGTTATATTTCTCTTTTAACCATGTGCGGAATGCATCCTGACACAAATCACAATGACACTCTCCACCGTATTCATTTGAGATATGCCACATAATAAGCGAAGGGTGGTTTGCATATCGCTCCGCTAACTTTTCATTCATAATACGCACTTTCTCTCTATAGACAGGAGAAGTAAAGCAATGGTTATGTCTTAACCCATGCAAATTACGCACGCGATTTTTTTCAACTCGTAGTACCTCCGGATACGTTTGCGAAAGCCATGCAGGACGTGCTCCACTCGGTGTTGCTAGTATGACGTGACTACCCTCTTCAGCTAAACGATCCATAATCTTATCTAACCAGCCAAAATCAAACTCTCCCTCTGTGCGTTCGATGGCACTCCAACCAAAGATATTAAGAGAAAATGTGTTGGTATTAGCAAGCTTCATTAAGCGATAATCTTCTTCAATAATCTCTGGCATATGCAGCCATTGATCAGGATTATAATCTCCACCGTGCAAAAAGCCTTTTACGTTTTCATGTATTAATGGATAACGCACAAACTCACGTCCTTCGTTCAAAATTATATAGTATGGTTTAGCCCTTCGTTCCACCCTGTGTTAAACCGGAAACAAATTGCTTTTGTACGATTAAGAAAAGAACAGTAACTGGAATTGCAATCAAAAGTGCTCCAAGCAGCAAATGTCGTATAACTTGCTCCCATTGGATCTGAGACTAAGTTATATAAGCCAATTGGCAATGTATACATTTCTGGTGTACGAACAATGACACTCGCAAGAATGAAGTCACCAAGTGGACCTGTAAACGAGTTAATCGCAACAACCGCAAGGATCGGTTTAGCAAGTGGCATAATAATTTGAATAAAAATTCTAAAGTGACTCGCACCATCAATTCGCGCTGATTCGTCCAAGTCCTTTGGAATCGAATCTAAATAACCTTTCATTAGGTACGTATTCATTGGAATTTGACCGCCAGCATAAATCAAGATCAGTAAAAAGTGGCTGTTTATCAAACCAAGCATTTGTGCCAAAACAAAGATCGCGATTAACGCTGAAAATTGTGGAATCATCTGCAATAGTAAGAACAGCATTAAACCATTTTTTCTACCTTTAAAACGAAATCTTGAGAAAGCGTAGCCAGTGAAACTAACAAAGATTAATGTCAGAACCATGGTCATTAATCCAATTTTCATGGAATTCATGTACCACTGAAGATATAAAATTCGGTTTGATGTAAAAAGCTCAACATAGTGTGAGATGGTTGGATTTTTCGGAATCATCGTCGTACTAATTAAGCTATTTCCCGGGTTAAAGGATGCACCAATCGCCCATAAGAGAGGATACAAAATCGCAATTACAACCACGATTAACACAGCATATGTGGCACTTAAGCGCAGCATATTAGATTGTTTTGTATTCATGCTACATCATATCCTCCTCTTTGAACGAGTTCGTCCGTTTGAACTGCCACAAGGCAACAGCAATTACAAAGATTGAAAGTAAAATTGTAATAGCAGCAGCTAGTGCATATTGAGAGGACTGCATCGTCAGTTTATAGATCCACGATACAAGAATGTCCGTTCCGCCTGCTGTAGAGCCTGAGACTGGAGGACCTCCTCCATTAAATAGATAGATAATATTAAAATTATTAAAGTTAAATGTATATTGAGTGATTAAGATAGGTGCGATCGAATACAGCACAAGCGGCAATGTAATCAGTCTAAACTTACTCATTATGCCTGCCCCATCAATGGTTGCTGCTTCATACAAGTCTTGTGGAATAGACTGCAATACACCCGTTGTCATAATAAAAACAAACGGAAAGCCAAGCCACATTTGCATAAAGATAAGCGCGATCTTGCTCCAAAACGGATCGGTTAACCACGGTTTTGGATCAATACCAATAAAAGCAAAGATATCGTTGTTTATTGCCCCAAACGTATCATTAAACAATCCGCCAAAAATTAAGATTGTGACAAAACCAGGTACAGCCCAAGGAAGAATAAGCATCGTTCTGAAAAAACTTTTAAACTTAATTTCTTTTTGATTCACTAGAACCGCTAACCAGATACCAACTGCACATTGCAGCGTTGTTGCGACTAGTGTCCAAATAATTGTCCAACCAAGAACATCAAAAAACGTCGATCTCCAAATATCAACTGTGAAGATATTCATGAAATTCTGAAGCCCTACCCAGTCAAATAGATTGGCTGGAGGTGAATGATAGAGATCATAGTTTGTGAATGCTAAGGCAAAACTGAACAAGATCGGAAAGACAACCGTAAATAACAGCAATAGAAAACCAGGTGTACTCATTAAATACGGGAAGCCTTGATCTAGTAACAGATGATACTGAGCACGAATGGAGTTCAGCGGAACTCGTTCATCCCGTTTTCGTCCATTAACGTATGCATCCTTCAACATAAAATAATAGATAGCTATGCCAATCCCAGCCACAATTAGAGCGATAATACCTTCAGCCAGCAAGAACACCGAATTGTCTCGTGGTGTCTGTACTCCTAAAGTGAATAAGCCCCAAAATCCCATATTAAATAAGTCTTTAAAAACGATAATAAATGCAGCACCAAGCACAAAAAATACAGACCCTTTTGCAAACTGTTTATTATATAACTGTCCTAACCCCGGAATAATGGACAGCGCCAACGCACGTCTACGATGTTTCTTTGAAACTTCTCGATCAACATGGTTATCTACCAATTCTCACACCTTCTTATCTTGGAATCGATTGAGCATAGAAACGTAAGTCAATAGACGACTTACGTTTCTCGCTGCTCAGGTGATTAATTTGAATGATTTGCCTCAATTTGTGACTCAATTGTTCCAACAGCTTCATCAAATGCTTGACTCACATCTGCACGATCCGTGGCAATTAAACCAAGTGCATTGTCAACTGGTGTCCATACTTCAGCCATTTCTGGAATGTTAGGCGTTAGTTTTGCATGTAAGCTTTGCTCAGCCATTGCTGCAGCATTTTCATTATCAGTTACTAATGGATCTTCCATTAATTCAACAATTGGTGGAATCTCCTGTGTAATTTCAAAACGTTTCTTAGAGTTCTCATAATTCGTCAAGAACTCAACAAATTCTTGAGCTAGCTCTTTGTTATTTGAATAAGAAGATACGTTATAACTCTTAACTCCAAGGAACGAGCTCATATTCTCGCCATTTGAAAGTGTTGGAAGTGGAGCTACACCATAATCAACGCCAGCATCGGCATAAGGAGTGAATGACCATGGACCCGAAACAACTGCTGCTGCTTTTTGTTCTGTGAATAATGAATCTAGAACATTAATCCCTTGCTCACCAATGATACCTGCTGGGAATAAGCCTTCAGAGAAGAAGGTTTTGATGTATTCTCCGCCTTCAACAGCACCTTCATTATTTAAACCAATATCAGTTATATCGTAGCTCCCGTCAGCTTCTTGTGGGAATACATAACCGCCGTACCCACCAATTACACTTTGCGCGTAATAGATGCTATCCCATTTTGCTAGGAAACCATATTGACCATCCTTTGTTGCATCAACGGAGAAGTCATGCCACTCATCTAATGATTGTGGAAGATTATTCTCATCAACAAGCTCTTTATTGTAAAAAAGCACCGTCGTTTCTACTGCTTTTGGAAGACCGTATACTTTGCCATCTACCGTTTGAGAAAGCATGGTTTCCTCTGTATAAATATCTTTAACTTCATCAGATACTGTTAGCTCTTGAAGCAAGCCTTCCGTTACCGCTGTTCCAATTTGATCGTGCGGCACTGTAATGACATCCGGCCCACTTCCAGAAGGTCCATCAAGTCTCAGATCTTCAATTTGGCCTGTGTATGCCTTTTCAATTACTTCAATTTCTATATCATGTTCGCTCTCAAATTGTTCAACCGCTTCGGCAATACCATCTGATTTCTGTATATCTTCCCAGACGATTAATTTATCGGTACCTGTAGACGCGGCCTCTTCTGCGGAACCGTCATCTTCCCCTGGTCCACACGCAACTAATGCAACAGCCATCGCTGTCACTGCACTCACTTGTAAAAATTTTCTCTTTTTCATCTTGTTTCCCCCTCAATCTGATGTGTAGAAAGAAAACGCTTTCTATAAATTAGAATAGCAAGTTTTAATAAAATAGTAAACAACTTTTATTAAATACTTTAAGTAAATTTTTTTACTAGATATTCAAATGAAAAAAGCCACCCTCTAAAGAGTGACTCACTTTCATGATTCTGCTAGATCCAGCGTGCTTTTGCGATAGACAGGAGTAGAGGAAACATAAACCGTTTTGGAAATCTTCCGCTTATCTACTAATTGCTCCATCATCAAATCTACAGCCGTTTCACAAAGCAGATTTGTATGAATGCGAAAAGTGGTAAGAGGTGGTGAGACGTATTTTGATACATGACTATCATTAATACTAAACACATTCACTCGACTCGGCAGATCAAACCCACGTTCATTTAAAGCCTGAAGACAGCCAACAGCTAACGTATCACTTGCAATACAAAAGGCTGAAGGTAGATTGTCTCCATGCTCATCAATGGCTTGAAGCATCAGCTTATATCCTTGTTCAACAGAAAATCGTTCACCAATATAAATGGCGTCCTCTTGTAGCACATCAAATCTGCTCGCATACAGGCGAAACGCGGTTTCCCGAATATCCGGCAGTCTTTTAGCCGTATCAATGTCGTGATCATCGCCACCAATAAAACCAATCGAAGTATGGCGGTTCTTCACATAAAACTCTACCATCCTCTCGATAATATGAGTCAGATTTGGTTTAACCGAATCAAACCGCTCTTCATCAGGGGAGGTGTCAATAAAAACAACATTTTTAGTGATTGAATATAAGTAGTCCAATTCGCGCTTCGTAAAACGACCAATGGCAATGATACCCTCTGATTGAGGATCAACCGCTTCTACTCCGTCTTTTATTGTATACGTACTAAGATTAATACTCCGATTCTCAGCCTGTTCATTAATTCCCTCTCGAATCTCTTGAAAGTACACATCTTCAAGCTCCTCTTGCTTAGTGAACCAATATAAAAAAGAAACTTTCTTTAAAGAGTGTTTAAAAGCCTTCTTTTTATAGCCTAGATCCTCGGCTGCCTCATAGATTTTTTCTCTTGTTTTGTCTGTAACTGATAGATTCGGATCCTGGTTCAAGACTCTCGACACTGTTGCTATAGACATTCCTACTCGGTTCGCTATATCTTTAATCGTAACTGCCATCTTAGCACCCCACCGCTTTTTATCTCCTCTCCATTATAAGCATAATAATCATTTAGTAAAATATTTTATTTGCTATTCTGCTCTTTTCTTTTTTCCATAATCATAATTGCCTTCATACTTAGTAAGTATGCCATCCTCAAGCCAGCATGTTTGTGTAAATAATTTATTCAGAAAATATCGATCATGAGAAATACAAAGAATCGTGCCTTCAAACTCAGCCAATGCGTCCTCCAACACCTCTCTAGAGTCAATGTCTAAGTGATTTGTCGGCTCATCTAACAGCAGGACATTATGCCGCTCGTGAATAAGCTGTGCCATCCTTAGCCTCATCCGCTCTCCACCACTTAAACTAGTAATGTTTTTAAACACATCCTGCCCAAAAAAGAGGAACTTCGCGAGCTCTGCTCTCGCCTCACCCTCCGTAACAAGGGAAGAATCACGGAATGCATCAATCACTCGTTTCTGATTCGACAATTCCTTTCCATGCTGCGACAGATAGCCAATCGATACATTTGATCCCAGTTGGACCGCACCCGTATCAGGAGCTTGTTCAGCCAAAATCAACTTAAATATTGTTGATTTCCCTGCGCCATTCTCCCCGACAATAGCCAGACGTTGCTGATGTTTCAAAGACAAATCAACGCCCTTTAATACAACACGATTTGCAAAGCTTTTTGTGACTGCCTTTAGCTCAACGACATCCGTTCCACTGCGACCACTTTGATCAAAATCAAGTTGTACCTGCTTACGATTTAATACAGGTTTCTTTACTCGTTCAATACGAGCCAGTGCTTTCTCCATACTTTTTGCTTGCCGGTGCATTCCCGCATTCGGTGGATTAGCCCGATTTGCCCACTCCTTAAGACGTTTAATCGCCTCTCGCATTTTTTTGAGCTTCTTCTGCTGATCCTGATACTGCTGAAATTCAAGTAGGAGCCTCTGTTCACGTTCCTTTACAAAGCCTGAGTAATTCGTCTCATAGAGCTGCAATTCGCCACTTTCCATTTCCACAATTCTTGTTACCGTGTCATCTAAAAAGGTCCGGTCATGTGAAATCATGAATACTGTGCCAGGATATTGTCTAACCCATTCCGTCAACCATTCCGTTGCCAATAAATCAAGGTGATTAGTCGGCTCATCCAAAAGCAACAAATCCGGCTTCGTTAACAAAAGCTTTGCGAGCCCCGCTTTTGTTCGCTCCCCACCACTTAATTCACTCCATTTTCTAGATAACAGATGACTAATACCAAGACCCGCACTCACCTTTCGAATCTCCCCATCCACTTCATAGCCACCTGACTCCGCAAATTGATGCTGAAGCGCACCGTACTCCCTTAAGCATCGCTCCAATTGCTTTTCATCGCTCACCGTCTGTAAATGTTGCTCTATATGACGCATCTTTGTCTCCATCTCTTGAAGATGACTAAATACGCTATTTAGGATCACTAGTAATGTAACATCCTGATGATCCGGATTTTGTTCTAACGCACCTCTTGTGGTTCCTTTTTTCCAACCAACCGATCCAGATGCTGGTTCAGTGATTCCCGCTATGATATGCAATAAACTGGTTTTCCCTTCTCCATTCCGACCAACAAGCCCAACTCGTTCGCCACTTTTCACCTCAAGAGATAACCTTTCAAAAATAACGTGAACACCAAAAGTTTGGGATACATCTTTCATATAAAATATAGTCATCATACGCTCTCCTTTTGTTTGGAAAGAGACGTTTTAGTACATACCAAAAAAGGCGGCAGAGCAAGCCTGCCACCTTCACCGATTGTGGGCATATGTCTCTTCCATTGGTTTTTTTCTATACAGTTACATGATTAAATTGGACAGACTGCTCCAATTTCGTAACTGCTGTGGAAAAAAGAGCCCGACAAATCAACAAAAACGCCAAAAGATCCGACTCACTACCAATAGAACGATTCACATTACCCACCTCCTTTTATCTTGTTGCTTCTATCATATCCAGAATTCTCTGAAATGTAAACATTAAACAAATGTTTATTTAATCGTTTAAGAGACTACCCAATCAACCGTACCAATGATGAGTGCCCATAGTGGAATGTTAATAAGAATCCCAAAGAACAAACCGCGAGTAAAACTTTTTTCTTGAACCATGTCTATCTCCTCCTTGATTCTGTTTATACCATACCCGAGGTTTTAGCAAACCGAACCAATCTAGATGGATTTACATAGTTTTTGAAACCTGCACCTCTTGTCCAACTTGTACATACTCTATGAAAGGTGTAATAACTTTTAAGGGAGGAATAACCGTGGATAATAATCGATTAAAAGAATTAATGGAAGCAGAACTTGAGAGATTATCGCAGACCTTTCAAAACCGCTTAGAAGAAGATATGACTAGTTATTTGACTCATATCAACCAGATCATTGAAGCATCAGAAGGTTCCACAGAGAAAACAAACGGAATCATAAATGCAAGCGAGTACGGAGAGATTGGAGAAGGTGGGGATGATACTGCCACTCTTCAACGGATGATTAATGATGCGGTAAACCACGGACATCCGCATTGCTTTTTACCTGCAAAAGTATTAAAGGTAACTGACACTCTTTTATTCCCACAATCATTTCACAAACCAATGCTAACTGGCAGAGGATTTAAATCAACCATCATCGATTGTAGCGAAATCCCTGAAGGAAAACCTGTATTTAAAATAAAGGGCGGAAGCGGCCAGTTCTCTGGAGGTGCCATTGAGCAAATTGGTTTCCGTGGCAACCCAACTACTGTCGCTATAGAAGCCGTTGATGTCTGCGGATTTTATATTAAGCATTGCCGATTCGAACAATGTAGGACAGGAGTCACCTTCCACAATGAATCAGGGTTTACCGAGTATGTAGTAGTTGATACTTGTGATTTCGCTGAAAGTTGTGAGGTAGCAATCGAATTCAAGCAAACAAATGGTGTACGCAGCTTTCACGGATCGGGTATTAGTAACAGCACAGTCAACAAACGACCAGGCGCAGTTGAACCAGTGATCAAAATTGGACCAGGTTGCTTCCCCTATAACTCCCCTCTCTCCTGCCAAATATGGACAAGAAGCGCCGCACCTATTATCCAAAATAAAGGAGAAGCGATCTCAAACTTCTCCGGAACAATTATGATAGAAGTGATGAACCCTGCAGATTATGAAACTTTTGAGCTTGTCGCATCAACAGATAATAGCCTATATTTACTCGGAGACCTCATGGTCCACGACCACAACCGCCATGCCAAACTTGGAAAAGCCATCTATTGCGACAGACTCCAACTCAACCGTGACGGCAGTGCCACCATACAACGCAGCCCTTACACAATTGAAAAAGCGCTAAATCCAGGCAGTACACCACTCGTTCAGGTTGACCACAATGTTGTTGCAATTGTGAACCTACTTGTCCTAGCAAATAACTATGAATACAGCTACACTCTGAATCTATATAAAGAACCACACAACCATAACGGCTCAATCACCATCCTTGCAACGAATAAAGCCTTTAACAATACCGGATACGGCGCACCTAGCTTCAAGATAGAGAACGGATCTCTAACTGTAACTAACACAAACTATCCAACAAGCGGCGTCACCTGCTATGCCACTGTTCAAGAAATTGGCGGTCGGTTTCAGTATCGGTTGACTGATTAGAAGTAAGAGTAGCGCGTGGACCGCTACTCTTACTTTGTGTGATTTGATTGTCGGTATATCGGTTGAATCTTCAGGTCGCTTCACCAAGAGCCACGTTCCTTTATCAAAACTCGCTCCTAAAAGATCATATGGAATAAAAATGTCCATTTTTATTTACTGCCTTTAAGTTTGCGGGTTTGGCAAGACGGTTTGCTCAGTTGCCAAGAAGGATTGAAGCTTAACCAAGAGAAATTGCGAGGTTAGCAAGTGAGAGAGACCATTACAAAGAGGAAAAACACTTCCATCCAGACACAGTAGTCTTTACCAAGAAAGAGCAGTCACCAACCAAGACCGACACTCTGCTCACCAAGAAAGCAGCCCTTTCACCAAGACACCGCTCTCTTTACTAAGGAGCAAGACACCTACTCCACCTCCAAATAAACCGGACTCCCACTGAGCTCTACTTCAAATCCATCATCCTCCCACTCCACAGACTTCTCTTCTCCATATAATGAGATTAATCTACCGTTTCCGGCGGCAAGGGGTAGATTATATGATTGCACGTCGTCTGCCGTTGTCCAGAGTGCGTAGATACTCTTGCTTCTATGAGTGAACTGCAAAGCATAGATTTGCTCTTCGGTTTCAACTCTCTTAGTGAATTGATAGTCTGCAAAAAGGCTTGTAATTGTCATTAGTGCTTCATAGGAAGGTTTGTGTTGCTCTTGGGCATCCATTAAGCCGAAGTGATGGAGTTCATTTGACCAATCTGTACCGTTATCTCGCAATCCGTACCAAATACTAATGGGTATGTTATTCCACTCGTTCACCAGCAACATCCGCACAAGGTATTGAGCTTGATGCTCGCTTGGCTTCGTCTGGTAGAGAAGTTAAAGAATAACCCCATTCTCCGGAAAAAATCTCTATATCTTCTCGGTCCGTATAGGTATCGATTAACTCTTGTAGCATCTCGTAATCTCCTGTTACAGTTTCTGGCGGGGTGTGGCGATACGGGTGAACGGATATGGCATCTAGGTGCTCAAGGACTCCACGTTTGAAAAGCTCTTCCATCCACACAAGTGATTCTCCATTCAAATTAAGCATAGCAGGTCCTGCAATAATGGCTGTTGGATCTAGTTCTTTTATAATTGGAGCGGATATGTGAACTAAGTCTGCATATGGCTCGTAGGTCGGGGCAGTTAACCAATGATCATCGTAATTGGGTTCATTCCATATCTCCCAAATCCCACCCATGCCTTTGTAGTGGCTGACAGTTTCTCGGACAAATTCTGCAAATTTTTCTTTTCCTGCTTGGGTTCCAATTGATTGTTCTCCACTGTAGAGTGGATTTCCGTAGCTTAATATAAAGTAAGGGCGCATTCCGTTTTTTAGAATTGCATCTGCCAGTTCATCATATCGGGTCTCGCCATACTCATAGATTCCTGGTTCCTTCTCAATCTGTTCCCAGGTTAGATCAATACGGACCCACGTTACACCGAGTTCAGCAAGCATCTCAATTTCGTTCGCTGTGACTTCGTGAATATTTATCCCGAGTCCATCCGTTACGGAGAGCTTTTCAAATGTTGGGTCTGCTTCCCAACGTACAATAAAAATAACCGCCATCACGATTACTGAAAAAACGATCAGACCAACGAATAGCCATTTACCCTTTTTCAGCATAAGTGGATACGCCCCTTGCTACGGCATAGATCGCACACAAACATGCGATATGAAACCACAAATATGGTCGTAATATATTTTGGTTCAGCTGTAGAATTAAAAGTAGGCACATAAGCGCATAGGTCATCGAGCGTAGCATATCCTTATGAGCTAAATTCTGAATCACAGCCGCTCTTTTAAATGGACGGTAGATCATTGTGACGATATATAAGACAAATGGAATAAATCCGATAAAACCACTTGCTGCAAGGACTTCAACAAACACCGCCAACCCTTCATATTCCTTGGCAACCTCTTGATTCGTCACCGTCACTCCATATGTTCCGCCAATCGTTGGTGCGACTCCACCCAAGCTCACTCCGTAAATCGGATTCTCCTTAATCACATTAATGGTATCTTCAAGGTCCGTACTCCGAATATCAACCGAGTGAGCCGGGGTGCCGCCGAGACCAGTACCGGCAAGAAGTGTAGTATCACCAGATAAAATGAGAGCACCAACAAGCACAATGCCAGAGCAGGTCGCCGCAGCCACAATAAATAAGTGTTTGACCTTAACGGTATCCATGAGCAACCCTTTTAGAAAAAGTAATCCGTACCTCGCTACCCAAACCCCCATAACGAGAATACCCATTCTAGAGGAGCTAAGCACCAAGGCAAGCGTTGTAATACTAAGTAAAATCATGATCTTGCGTCTTGTAAAAAGCGTTGATTTTCCATCAAACATCAGATAGAACATCATGACCCAACCAGTAATTAGGTAGGTAGCATAATACGAAGGTTCATAGGAGAAACCATTCACGCGAGGAATTCCATCGTTCCACCATTGGGTAATGTACGGAGCAGGTAATCCAACAATCGGTAAAATAAATTGAATAATGCCAAATATCGAGAGAACCACAAATGAATAGAGATACCATTTAAACAAGGTTTGTGCCTTATTTTCTGTATTCACAAAATAAACGACAGCAAAAATTAATACTATATTTAACGCTAACCAAAATGCGTATCCTAGGCTTCGCGTCAGGAAGGTTGTATTTGGTATTGTCGCAACGATAACGAATGCCCACAAAAGTAGGTACAAGCCTCCAAGCGGTATTTTAATGACACCTTTTTTTATGATTGCGCATACCCATCCAATAGCGAGTAAAATCGTAATTAACTGCGGAAACCTAAGTGCAAAACCTCCAACATTAAACACTAGGAATAAGTCAGAGGAAACAGTTAATGAGATCAGGATAATAAATAGGATGGAGGGCATAACTTGGTGTTTTTTATCTAAGGCAATCGTATTCATAACTGACCCCCCTGCATCTGACTCTATCTCTTTATTCGAGCTGGATTCTATTCATTCCTCTAACTAACTTAAATTGTTGCTTCAGCACAACTAGCCCTCCATGCCCGCAATGCTGTTGACTCTTCTATCTCTACGTCATCAAAAGTCAAAATTTGACCTGGTTCAATGGGTCGCTTCACTACCGCATCACGCAACAATCCGATTGGAATATGATTTGGTTCCTCGCTTAAACGAATGGCTTCTCCCCTCACTTGAAAACTACCAATGCCTTTTTTTATCAACTCTTCTGGCTTCAAGTTGCGTTTTGTAACAGCTGCTACCCCGATCTTTGGAGACAACCCGTTATTTAGAAGAATGTCTCCTCCTTGACTGACACGTCGAATCGTTTTCATGATTTCTAAATGACAGAGGTGAAATGGCTGAGTGAGAGTGTAGTAAGGTCCTTTACCAAGCTTTAAATAGTCTAGTGCTGCTGCTTGATTTAGATCGTGAGTGGCTGTGATAAAAACACCAGGTGGAGCGCTTGGGCAAAGAATATAATCGCTAATAGACTGCCCGTGAATAGATGCTGCACAAGCAAGTTCGTGTGCTCCTTGCTCTAAATAATCAGCTTGGACTTCCTTTTAAGCCCCTTACTGCAATATCTGCTCCAAGTCCATTTGCTACTAGTGCTTGCTCAATTTGAACCTTGGTTCCATCTGTAAAGGATGTGACCATTTCAAGTGACAAACCATTCTTTTGAGACCAGTACTGCATCTCTTCAAGGGTAGGGTTTTCATTTAAAAATCCTTTTATGTTTCCATATACAAGGGGCGAAAATCCCATCGCTCGTGCATTTTCAGCCAAAGCTGCTAGACTGCCAGGTTGATCACCCTCCGCTTCAGTTAAATATCCACATTGCGACAGATAGGAGCCCGTTGTGACCTGCAACTCGGAGTTCATTGTGATGACAGGCAATGATTTTGAAAGAGCTTCTAGAATGACTTCCGTTCCATGGTGTACATCTCCGCTGCATTCAACTACAATGTCAGCTCCTTCAAGAAAAGCGTGAATAGAGTGGGTGAGATACTCTTTGACTACACCAGAAACATCTTCTATCTTTCGGCGAGTCAGTATTTTGTGCACGGCTAGATCAGGAGATGCCTCTATCGCAGCGGTCAGTCCTCTGGCAATGAAACCTGTGCCTGTAATGGCAACCTTCACTTGATTACGATCCACTTTTGTCCCTCCTCATTCTTATAGCTTAGCTTTATGACTACTTATATTTAGCTTCAGTTTGCGTGATTTAGCTAGATCATATATTGCTTTAAAACTAGCATCCGTCCTCAGCTTCATCGTGTTTCTCACTACTTTCCACATCCAAACCTGGCAAACAATATTGGCAATAAGCGAACCGATCGCAACACCAATGCCACCAAAAACCCAACCGAAACCGATCGTTAAAACAAGTGCCATTAATCCAGTTGTGACCGAGATTTTCATTAGCTTTTTATGCTGATCTGCCATCATCATCAGAATCCCACATGCACCATTCCACACAATCGCCAAGCTGTTTTAAGCTAAGCAGAATGAGGAACAAAGATGCTCCTCCATAAATGGACCCAAACGCAATCGACATAATCTGTTCAGCGAATAAAAAAAACAAGAGCACTAACCCTACTGATGGTAATGTTGCAAGTCCACCAATCAGCCTTAGAATAGGCTCAAGCTCTCTTAATGTTCCTTGTCCATTTTTTGCCGCAACAATTGGTGCAATGACGGCATTTAAGACAATAATCGGCATCATAACAATCGCTGTTAGCTTAAGAGCTGCCCCGTATAACGCAACGGTATGAGTATCTTCCACAATACCTACAATCCATAAATCTGATTGTTGCAGGAGAAAACTACTTAATGTCACACCTAAAATCGGCCAACCAGTTGAATAAAGTACTCGATTTGAAACCAAATCTGTATTTTGAACAGGTTTATTTTTTACCGATCTTAGTTTGAATTGCAGAATCACCCAGCCGGTGATAATCGAAACGATTAATGAAGCTAATGTGACACCTAGCACATCGTTTAGACTTATAGGAGCTTTCGAAACCAGTTGTAACACAAGTAACCCTACGATCAGCGCTACATTATAAAAGAAACCACCAAATATCGAAGCAAAGCGAATATCCTGAAGTCCCCTAAAGTACTCAGCCAAAAGCAGATGAAAGACATTCCCGGCAATCCAAAGAGCAATAAAAGCTGAAAGGGCGATGATTTCTGAAGCAGGATAGATTGGCCCAAATAAAAAAACAGCCGCTATATAATAGCCGCCTCCTACTAGAATAGTCCCACACGCAACAAAAAAGCTGGTTCGCCTGATGACTGAGATCACTTGATTATACTTTTGGTTTTCCATTCCTTCTGCAATGTATTTGACGGATGTTTGCTCAAGGCCGAGTAACCCAAAATAAGCTCCAAACAGAGCAATGTTAAAACCAAGAAAATATAGACCCGCATCAGCTTGTGCAAGCATCCTAGTAATTAATCCATTAACAACAAGAACCATAACCGCCGTTGATGCTTTGCCAAGAAAAGCCCACATGCTTCCGGATAAGAGCTTTTGTTTTAATGCAGCCATCCCATTAACTGGATTTTCTTGCGCCATAGGCAGTCTCCATCTTTACTTGTGCCGCGTATTTACCTGTTTTCCCTTTTAAGGCATCTGTTGCGGCTTGAAAAATAAGGGCACTACGATTTCGCTTTTGATCTTGTTTTCGGACCAAGATTTTCAGATGATACCAAAAGAGATTACGAACGAGCCTACGTTTTGCCCGTAGCTGTAATGAACTTTTATGAAACTTCGTTGCCATTAGATACGCATTTCGAATGATATAATAGGTTGAAAGGGCAGACAGCTCAGAACTTTTGACCGACTGCGACACCTTATGCCAGATAACGGATTTGGGCACGTATTGAATGTTCCATCCTTTTTGCCGTACACGAAGATTCCAATCAACATCTTCATAATAAAGAAAGTAATCCTCTTCCAGAAGACCAATACCCCTCACAATTTCCGTACGAATTAATAAGCTGCAGCCAACAATATAATTGACCTTTTTAGCTTGATTATATTGTCCGTTGTCCTGTTTTCCCATGCCGATATGAGCATGTGCCCCAGTTCGTGCGTTAATCTTTCCACCAAGCAAACCAAAGTACATTACTATCTGCAAAATAAATCTTAGACCCTGTGATGCCAAGTGTTGGATTTGTTTTCATAGGTTCAACAAGCCTTGTCAGTGAATCGGGTTCGACTAATGTGTCGTTATTTAATAACCAAATAAAAGCATGACCATTGGCACATGCACGGGTGATCGCTAGATTATTTCCACCTGCAAAACCTCGGTTATTTGGCGATTGCAGATAGGTCCATTCATAGGCATAACAATCATCTTGTTTGTCTTTCTTTAACTGTTCAGCTGATCCATCTGTTGAGTCATTATCAACAACATACACATGAAAGTTCGGATCAACAAGTTGTTCCAATGATTTCATACAATCACGTGTGTCATCATAACCATTCCAATTTAGCAAAATGATAGCCACCGATTGATCCATACGTTAATGTCCTCTCGAATGGCTAACTTTTTTTCCGGTGTTCTGATTCGCAAACCACTCGATTGTTTCTTTTAATCCATCCTCAAAATCATAGACTGGCTTCCAGCCAAGATCTTGCTTTAGTTTGCTTGCATCAATGGCATAGCGTCGATCATGACCAAGTCGATCGCGCACCGGCACAATTTGACTAGTTGGTACGTTTAGAATACCGAGTATTTTTTTCACTAGATCTGCATTATTCCACTCATTATTTGCACCTATGTTATACACACTGCCTGGTTTGGCGTGGTGAAGGACAGCATCGATTGCAGAGCAATGATCGTAGACATGGAGCCAATCCCGCACATTTTGCCCATCCCCATATAATGGCACCGGCAGCCCTTGAACAGCGCGGCTAATACAAAGAGGAATGAGTTTTTCTGGGTACTGATTTGGTCCATAATTATTTGAACAACGTGTAATGCGCGTGTCCATACCATACGTTTCATAATAGGATCTGACAAATAAATCAGAGCTTGCTTTGCTTGCTGCATAGGGACTATTTGGTGCCAATGGAGTTTCTTCAGTAAAGGAACCTGATCCCCCCAGTGACCCATATACTTCGTCTGTAGAAATATGAACAAATGTCCCAACTCCATGTAGCCTTGCACTCTCAAGCAAATTTTGTGTACCTAACACATTGGTTTCGACAAACTTGCCTGGGGATTCAATACTGCGGTCCACATGAGATTCTGCAGCCAAATGGATCACCGCATCAACTGACGTTTCAAAAAGAACCTGGTCCACTCTGGTTTGGTTGCGGATATCTGCATGAACAAATGTATATCGTTCTGAATCTGAAATGGAGGTCAGATTAGCAAGGTTTCCAGCATACGTTAAAGCATCCATATTAACCACCTGGTAATCTGGATACTTGTTTAAGATATATCGAATAAAATGGCTGCCGATGAACCCGGCTCCACCAGTCACTAATAGTTTCATACAATCCCTTCCTTTTTACCGATCTCTTGCTTCACTGAATCAAGCAATGGTAGCTGTCGATCTTTCTCTGAGAGGATAGGTGAATCAATAGGCCAGTAAATGCCTATCTCTGGATCCGCCCAATATATGCCTCGTTCCTTTTCTCGATTATACAACTGATCTACCTTATAGAACACCTGTGTATTCGGCTCTAATGTACAAAATCCGTGAGCAAAACCCTTTGGTACAAGCAACTGCTGATGGTCTTCTGCACGAAGCGTCACAGCTGACCACTTGGTGAAGGTCGGGGATTCTGGCCGAATATCCACAACAACATCATAGATTGAACCCGATAGCACCCGTACCAGCTTTGATTGGGCCGATTCTCCCACTTGAAAATGAAGACCACGAATGACACCCATTTCTATAGAAAGAGAATGATTATCCTGGATGAACGCTTCAACAATTCCAGCATCACTCCACGCGGACTGCTGATAGCTTTCTGTAAAAAAACCACGAGCATCCTGATATACAGGTGGCTCTATAAGCTTCACACCTTGAAGCTCAAGCTCTGTTACCTTCATCTGTCTCCTCCTTCAGCTGTTTGTCATTACTTCTTGTTCGATTTGCCTGACCGGTTTAGTTAAAATGTTCTCTAATTGCATGTCGGTCGCCATCGCCTGTGCTCTGCTTAAAGACTGATGAGTTCCAGCATCAATCCACTCTCCCTCGATACATTCATAGTCTAGCTGCGACTGCGATATATACACATTGTTAATATCAGTGATTTCTAACTCTCCTCTTTCTGATGGTGAGAGTGTATCAATGATTGAAAAAACAGATGAAGAATACATGTAAATTCCAGTCACCGCAAAGTCAGATTGAGGAATGACGGGTTTCTCTTCAATGGAATGAATTCGCTCATTCATTAGCGTTGGCACCCCAAACCTTGATGGATCAGCTACCTTTTTCAAGAAGACCTTTGCTCCAAGCTGCTCCTGTTCAAAGCGATGAACAGCAGACTCTAATGAATGTGTGAAGATATTGTCTCCGAGCAAAACAGTTACATTTCCATCACCCACAAAACCTCTAGCTAAACGAAGCGCATCAGCAATACCACCTGAGGTTTCCTGGACACGATATGTGATCGTTACGCCATATTGCTCTCCACTTCCAAGTAAATGAAGCATGGCCCAAGCGTGTTGCTTGCCAACAACAATTAAAATGTCCCGAATTCCAGCTTGCTTTAGGCGGGCGATTCCATGCATAATCATCGGATATTTTCCAACCGGTAGCATGTGTTTATTAATTGATGCAGTCAGTGGATAGAGCCGTGTTCCCGTTCCTCCTGCTAAGATAACACCTTTCATTCGAACCAACCCCTCTTTTTTTAGTGGTATGTGATCTTATCTTATGCAGTATTTAACTAGGTGTTTATCTTTAAGAATTCACGTGTGTATTCATCAACTGTTCAATTTCTTCCCAGGTTTTACGAATACGCACAATGTCTTGCTCCATTAACTCAAGGCCAGATTGCACTTCAATCAATTCCACATTGCTTATCGCACGTATTGCATGTTTGACTCCAGATGGAATTTGCAGTACATCTCCTGCTTTCAATGGAATGATCCGCTCGTTTAACACACATTCTGCCTCTCCCTGAATAATGGTCCAGACCTCACTGCGCCGATGATGAACCTGATAGCTACTATTTTTTCCGGATTCTATATGAACTCGTTGAGTCAAAACCTCACTGCCATCCTCTAATGTGCTGTAATCCATCACCCGGTACCATCCCCAACGCCGTTCTTCATACATCGGCCGCCCGCCTAGTGTTTCCGTTAGTTCCTTAACACCTGGGCTTGCCTGCTTACTGGAAACAAGAATGCCATCCGGACTGACCGCAACTACCGCATCATTTATTCCGAGTACCGCAACCGGCAGATCGAGCTCATTAATGAGGTGCGTATTGCTACATTCTTCTGCAATCACACCTTTTCCGACAATGTTTGTACTCATTTCCTCTGTAAGTGTATTCCATGTACCAAGATCCTTCCACTTGCCTTGATACGACAGTGTAATTACATTTTCAGCCTGCTCTAAAACGGCATAGTCAAAGCTAATTTTCTCTAGCTCTGAATACTTAAGTGAAAGAGCATCATAGGAGATGGGTAGACCTGCTTTTGTAAGAAGATTAATCATATAATCAAGCGTGAATGCCGCCACACCACAGTTCCACAAGGCATGCTTTTTTATAAGCTCAGCGGCATCTTGTTCGGTTGGTTTTTCTTTAAAATGACTTACCGATGCGTAGGCATGCCCAGGCATATTTGTCGGAACAATGTATCCGTATTTTTCAGAGGCGTAGGTCGGCTTTACACCTAAAAGCGCAATATCCGCCTGACTATTAAGTAAGGCTGACTCCATCTCTTTTACTTTTTCAAAAAATTCATCCTCCACATACGAATCAACAGGAAGAACAGCAATCACTTCATTTAACGAAACTCCTCGAATGGAATACAGGTAGACAGCTGCTAATGCAATCGCCGGGAATGTATCTCGCCGTTCAGGCTCAACCACCACATCAACCTCGTGACATAGCTGGTTATGAATCATTTCTACCTGCGAAATGCCCGTTGCAATGACTGACTGTTGATCTAAATCGACGTTTTTCAATTGCTTCCAGACGCGCTGAACCATTGAAATCTGCTTGCCGTCATCATCTTTTAAAACTTTAAGAAATTGTTTGGATCGTGTGTCATTGGATAATGGCCAGAGTCGTTTTCCAGAACCACCTGATAAAAGTACAATGTTCAACCCACTCACACTCCTATCCAAATGTTTTGTATTCATCCATCACATACTGCTCAAATTGGCTCTTAAAGTGTTCAGGTGAAAATTGCAAAGCATGTTCTCGAATTAATTCCGGCTGAAAAAGTAAGCTCTTCTGTTCAAATGTCCGAACGGCTTCCTGGATGGCTTGAGTTTCTTGCTTATAAAAAAATAACCCGGTTGACTGCTCACGATCCAAGCCTATCACCGTCTCCAGTGCCCCACCTTTTCCATAAGCAATAACCGGTGTCCCACAAGCCTGCGCCTCAACTGGAGTAATACCAAAATCCTCTTCTGCTGCAAAAACAAAAGCCCGAGCTCTCTGCATATAGTCAAGCAGCACCTCAAAGGATTGATAACCAAGCAAGGTAATATTCGGTGTCACCTTCTTTTTGATTTTCTCCATATCCGGCCCATCACCAATTACATACAGCTGCTTATCCGGCATTTCCGCAAATGCTTGTACAATCAAATCCATTTTTTTATAAGGAACCATTCTTGAAGCAGTTAAGTAAAAATCATCTTTTTTCTTATTTAATGTAAAAGCAGATACATCAACAGGTGGATAAATCACCTTTGCCTGCCGCTGATACACTTTCTTAATTCGATTACCAATAAAATAAGAATTAGCCAAAAAATGATCAACGCTGTTAGAAGTCCGGTAATCCCACATGCGCATATAATGTAGGACTGATTTAGCGACCATTCCTTTTATACCCTTGTTTAAATTCGACTCTTTCAAATATTGGTGCTGCAAATCCCACGCATATCGGATTGGTGAATGAATGTAGGAAATATGCAATTGATCCGGCCCTGTAATGATTCCTTTTGCCACCGCATGTGAGCTTGAAATCACCACATCATAATCGGAGACATCAAGCTGCTCAATTGCCAGTGGCATCAACGGAAGATACTGACGGTATTTCTTTTTTGAAAAGGGAAGATTTTGAATAAACGTTGTTTGCACTGGCTTATCCTGAATAAAACCCCTCTGCCCCTTTTCAAGAAAGTCAACCGTACTAAACAAATCAGCGTCAGGGTAAATGTGAATCAAGGCCTCAAGTACCTTCTCTGACCCCGCATAGCTCACTAACCAATCATGCACAATCGCGACCCTCATGTTGCTATCAGCTCCTCAATGACTTTCAAATGTTGCTCTGCACTTCGGCTCCACGTAAATTGCTGGACTTGTTCTCGGCCTTTTTTGATCATTTCTTGTTGTAAGCTTTTATTGTTTAAAAGCCTCACTAACTGCTCACTTAACTCCACATCATCATGAGGATCAAAATAAACAGCTCCTGCCTCACACACCTCAGGAATCGAAGCCGCCGTAGATACTAATGTAGGTGTGCCACAAGCCATCGCCTCTAGCGGCGGAAGTCCAAACCCTTCATACAAAGATGGAAATACCAACACCTCAGCATGGTGGATATAACTTTTTAACACATCATCTGACACATAACCCGTAAAAGAGATCCGGTCTCCAAGAGCCGAAGATCGCTCAAGAAACGTTGCATCTCCTGAAACAAACCCTTCTTTTTTGCCAACAATCACAAGCTTATGTGGAATCTGATCAGCAACTCTTGAAAAGGCATCTAGGAGCACACGCAAGTTTTTATGAGGCTTCACATTGCCCACATAGACAATATACGGCTTCTTCTCATTCACTTCGGCAAACTCACTCGCGAACCAATCCTTTGCCACCCCATTGTAAATCGTTGAGACAGGCATTTGCTTACCTAAATGCTGATGTAGCTCCTGTTTCGAAAAATTTGATACTGTAATCACCTGATTTGCTTTTTTACCTACACTCTTAAATAAAAAACGGGAATACAGCTTTTTCAGCTTGCCATCAAGCAAATGCGGCATAGCCAGATGAAACGCATCATGCACCGTCACAAGCAACCTACCCTTATACGAAATAGGAATGTTAAAATGCGGTACCCAAAGCAGGTCTGAATCACTTGTCACTTTCCTAGGGATATGTAATTGCTCTCCGATTGAATAGATTGCTTCTGTCGTCGGCAACACCCTAACATTCGGTAACAAATCCCACCCCAACTGTTTTATCTCTTGTGGATCACCAAGTAATCTAACCTCAAAGGAGGAATCAAGAACATACGGCACAATATTTCTGATGTATGTACCAATTCCTGAATGATGGATCATCCGTACATCAATTGTGATCGTCTTGACCATAGTCTCCCCACCTTCTCAATAAGCTCCATTACGCATCAGGACTTTCCAAACTGTTCTGAAAATAATCGATACATCCAAACTCACACTGCGATTCTTCACATAAAAAAGCTCAACATCCACACGCTCCGGATAGACAACTTCACTCCGACCCGTCACTTGCCAATAACCCGTTACCCCTGGTTTCACCGATAGAAAAAGATTCACTCTATCCCGATATTCCACAAGCTCGTCCTGAACTACAGGACGTGGACCCACCAAACTCATCTCACCTTTTAACACATTAATCAGCTGTGGAAGCTCATCTAGGCTTGTCTTACGCAAAAATGCCCCTATTTTTGTCACACGTGGATCCTCATGAGGCTCAAGCTTATAATTATTCGCCACATATTTTTGATAAAGTATTTCATCTGCTCTCATCTTGTCCTCCGCATCGATGACCATCGAACGAAATTTATAAATGTAAAACAACTTCCCATTTTTCCCTACACGTTGCTGCCTAAAGAAAATCGGACCTCGTTTCTCCTCAAATAAATACGATAAGCCAATCACCAAACAAAGCGGTAAAGTCATCACAAGACCAATGATTGCTCCACACACATCTAGCAAACGTTTCACATACAAATAACTAGGCTGATCCATTGTTGCATCTAAACTCTCACTTGCAGTATGAACAGAAGTTCCTTTAGATACGCCCATCCTTTACCTCCAATGGATCTGTCTTAGTCCGTTCTCAAATAAGAACGATCTCACAAAAAAATAGTCTCTTGCAAATGCCTAAGCAGACTCTCACCCTCCCCTCGAAAGGACCTGCTTACCCATTCGAATCTATAGCTACGAGGTTTCCCCCAGAGGCATCTAACCTCCCCTCACACTGCTCAGCGGCGACAAGCGCCTAAGGCCAAAACCCACAGAACAATCGAGTTCTTCCGACGATAACGGCTCAGGAAGAAGTAACCGAAAACATATACGATCGAAATTTATCAAACGATCGTTCTTAAATAAGAACTTGTCGTTCATTATAAAGTACGATTCAGGAATGATCAACTAAAAACCTATATATTTTTCATTATAACGAACAAAATCACGACTTTTCTCACACCTCTAATAAAATTAGTCTTACATATAGCGACAAAGGTATGACAATTTAATCAGGACTGAAAAGGGGGGGTGTGGAGGTGTGGCAAGAGTGTGGGCGCAAAAATGATATAAGGATAAAAATGGACCATTTTTATTCATTTAAGGAGGACCAAGACGGTGCTGGGATTTAGCAAGAGGAACTCATGCTTCTCCAAGATGCTTCGGTGCTTTAGCAAGCGCGATTCTCTTTACTCAGAGGAAATGACTCCTTATCAAGCCGGTTTATGCACTTACCAAGCGCAGCAACACTTTACCAAGCTCAGAACCCCTTCAGCAAGAACTTCCCTGCTCTTTTCAAGAGCTTGTGCCTCTTACCAAGAAACATATGTGTTACTTCAATTGAAATAAGGATAAAAATGAACCATTTTTAATTCATTTAAGGGGACCAAGACGGTGCTGAGATTTAGCAAGAGGAACTTCTGCTTCTCCAAGATGCTTCGGTGCTTTAGCAAGCGCAATTCTCTTTACTCAGAGGAAATGACTCCTTATCAAGCCGGTTTATGCACTTACCAAGCGCAGCACCTGATCAGCAAGAACTTCCTCACTCTTTCCAAGAGCTCTGTCCTCTTACCAAGACGCAGCAACACTTTGCCAAGCGCGGCTCTCAATCAGCAAGAACTTCTCCCCCTTACCAAGCGCAACATCAGCTTACCAAGAATCATCGCTCCTCTCCCCCTTCCCCCCACAACAAAAAAACTCCGACCGCATAGTCGGAGTTTAATCATGTTAACGATAAACCGGAATATCTAAGCTCAAGTTATATGAGCCAATACCCTGATAAAGATTGTACATGCTATGCACTTGTTTTGATGCCCAACCAATATCGGTTGCATATTGGTGAGTTGGACGGCCGTTACGTACCATTCCTTCTGGATTCCAACGCATTTTGTAAAGCGAATTTTGTCCAGCCAATACATATCGATCGCCAATAAACTTAGCTCCACCTACGATTGATTTATAAGGAGTTGTCCAAGCCTTGTTCATATGCATATTTTGAACCACATTCAATTGGGCAGCTGTCTACCGCGCCAATACCGTACATATTGTAAACAGTGACACCGTTATATTTCACTCCACGAGCAAGGGTAGAACCACCATTTCCTGTCTCAAGTAGTGCGTGAGAGAGTAAGTAAATGTCATTGATTCCGTGAGTTCGTCCTGCGTCAATGAATGCTTTTCCTTGTCCAGCTAAAGTTCCTTTGCCGCGCAAGTAATTGTTTAAAGCCGTTTCAGTTGCTCCACTTGTTTTTGCTAAGTCAAGGAACTGGAACTGTTGAATCTTATCGTTAATAAAGTTGTTCGGATCTAGGTAGTAGATAATATCTTTTTTCGTTGCATCTACCCAGAACAATTGATACCAGTCACCAGTTTGACGACGGATGGAAAGCCTTTTTCCATTTTTCAATTGATCTACAACTGCATAGTTTGTTCCAGGGCCACTACGAACATTAAGAGTTGTAGCATTTACGAAGTAGTTATTTCCACTTTTGCGTACATAATTTTTATGAACGTATTGAGTGTAGCGGTCTGTTTGAGCGTTTGCTCCGTACTGCATGTTTGCTGCTTGATCAAGTGTTAGGTTGTAGCTCGAATAAGTATCCTTATTTTTTGATAAATAACTCTCATGGATCCAAACTGTTCGATTGTTTAGAGTTCCACGATACCAAATATTATTGCCAACCTTTTCAGTTAAATTCGTTTTAAATATTTGGTTTCTATAGTTCGAAAGATTATAAACATGATCTTTCGACCCTCCCCACGCTTTTGAATAAGCTTTTCCTGTACCATCAATATAAAAATTAATTTGGTTCTTATCTGAAGTTGTATGTGCATGAGTACTAACATCTGAGGTGTGTACCCAACCTACTGTTCCATTTACTGCGCTTGGTTGTGTACTAATTAAATAATAGGTGCCTCCATTATAAACTGCTTCACGTTTAATATAATAAACCGTGTTTATTAATTGACTTGTATTTAATGTTGAACTATTACCTAACTCTTTATAAACTTTTGCACTTTTATATAAATGACCAAGTCTACCTGTAGAACTTTCCCCTACAACTGGATTAGTATCTAAATATGTGCTATGCATCCATACCGTTTTCCCATTTAACTTTCCTCGATACCAAGTATTATTACCAACTTTTTCTGTTAAACTAACTGAAAACTGATAGCCTTTATAATTCGATAGGTTATAGACTAAGTCCTTGGAACCGCCCCATGCTTTTGAATAGGCTTTTCCAATTCCCTTTACATAAAAAGTTTTCTGCGTTTTATCAACACCAGTGTGTGCATGTGTACTAATATCTGAGGTGTGCACCCAACCTACTGTTCCATTTACTGCGCTTGGTTGTGTACTAATTAAATAATAGGTGCCTCCATTATAAACTGCTTCACGTTTAATATAATAAACCGTGTTTATTAATTGACTTGTATTTAATGTTGAACTATTACCTAACTCTTTATAAACTTTTGCACTTTTATATAAATGACCAAGTCTACTTGTAGAACTTTCCCCTATAACTGGATTAGTATCTAAATATGTGCTATGCATCCATACCGTTTTCCCATTTAACTTTCCTCGATACCAAGTATTATTACCAACTTTTTCTGTTAAACTAACTGAAAACTGATAGCCTTTATAATTCGATAGGTTATAGACTAAGTCCTTGGAACCGCCCCATGCTTTTGAATAGGCTTTTCCAATTCCCTTTACATAAAAAGTTTTCTGCGTTTTATCAACACCGGTGTGTGCATGTGTACTAACATCTGAGGTGTGCACCCAACCTACTGTTCCATTTACTGCGCTTGGTTGTGTACTAATTAAATAATAGGTGCCTCCATTATAAACTGCTTCACGTTTAATATAATAAACCGTGTTTATTAATTGACTTGTATTTAATGTTGAACTATTACCTAACTCTTTATAAACTTTTGCACTTTTATATAAATGACCGAGTCTACTTGTTGACTTCTTAACAGGATCACTTGCCACTCTCATAGCGAACATGCTAAACATTGGCATGTCTTCTACTTCTTCTTCAATCGCAAGCTCTTCCTCTATTTTCTCTTCAGTTACAGTTTCTTCCACTGCTTCTTCTTCAGTCACAGCTTCTTCTGCTTCCTCTTCAGTCACAGCTTCTTCTTCTTCTGTTCCCTCTTCAGTTACAGTTTCTTCTGCTTCCTCTTCAGTTACAGTTTCTTCTGCTTCCTCTTCAGTTACAGTTTCTTCTGTTCCCTCTTCAGTTACAGTTTCTTCTGCTTCGTCCTCAGTCACAACTTCTTCCACTGCTTCTTCTTCAGTTACAGCTTCTTCTTCTGTTCCTTCTTCAGTTACAGCTTCTTCAACTGCTTCCTCTTCAGTCACAGCTTCTTCTTCAGTCACCATTTCTTCGTTTGCAGGTTCTTCTTCTTGCGTAAGAAGCAACAAGCAATCATTAAGAACAGATAATTCTTCTTCGTTAAGTTCGAGAAGAACAGTTAATTCCTCTTCAGTAAGTTCGAGTTGATCTAGGTCAAAGTCTTCTAGATCTTCTTTGCTAAGTTCGTCCCTTTTTAGTAGGTCAGATAGACAAGCATTTAAATCCTCAAGCTCATATGTATCCTCTTCTATCGTAATAGGGTCTTCGAAATCAGCAATAGGATCACTCGTTACATTAGATTCTGCAAGCGCAGCATATGGTGACAAAAGGTTAAACAATAGAAAAAAGACAACAAACATGGTGACAATTTTCTTCATACAAAACTCCTTTTTATAGTGTAGTAATAAAGGTTTACTTCTTAAAACCCAGTCCTATTATACTATATAGAACGGAACTGTTCCTACATAAATATGAAAAAATATCAAAAAGTCTAATGGTATTTTCACATTTTTGTAAAATATACAGTCTATTATTACATCGGTATTCTCAGATGAATGTTTACACTTTCAGGAAAAAAGAATACAAAAAACACAGTACCTAGTAGGCACTGCGTTTTCGTTTCTTTTGTTTTAACCACCAAACCATTAACAGGATGCCAATGGAGCCTCCGACCGTATCAATGATGACGTCACCGATCAAACCTTGACGTTCTGCACTGAAGTACTGGCGCGTCTCATCAATACTTGCATACATAAGTACCGAGAAGAATGTGATGGCTGCTGCCGTTCGTGTTCGCACAAAAAAGGCAAGTAATCTCGTAGCGAGAAAGCCTACTACAGCAAACACAGAGAGATGCGAGGCTTTGCGAATAAAAAATTCAACAAATCCAGCGACTCCATTCGCCTCAATACTTCGCGTTTGGTATCCATACGTGAAGGAGATCTTATTCACGAACGTATTCTCAAGCCAGTGAATCGGCAGCTTATTTAGCGTGGGCCGAATATCCTGGTTAGAGTATGGTTGAGACGTTGAGTAAAAAATGAGACTAATGACCCCCACAAGCAGGGCAGCAGTGATGTACAGCTTCGTTTTCTCTTGCAAGGAATCACCGTTCTTTCAAGGTTTAGATATTCATAAAATTGTAGCATTATTTTCCAAGGTGGACAATGTTAGATTTGCTCTGACCTGAGAGCGATAGAATCCTTTATCAGATCGATAACTTGCTCCATTTCTTGCTTTTTTTCTGGAAGTGAATGTTCTATCTCTTCCAATTTGTTGAGTGCTTCCTCAACAATAAGTTCGTTTCTTGCTTCTAAAGAAGTGAATAATAACAAATTCACATCAAGATACACTCTCGCTTCTTCTGTAAAAAAATCATGAAGTTCTTCGGCATTTTCAGGATACTGTTCATCTAAAAAGGTTGTAACAATATTTCTTTGACTATGAATCGTGTTGATTAAACCTTGCAATTCTCCCTCTTCAAGCTCAGCAAATCCTACTTCCTCCATTCGGATCAATGCTTCATTCAAGTCAGCTTGCTCCTCTAAATAGTATCCAACATATTCACCAAAAACGTTTAGATATTCATCTAGCTGTAGGCCAAGCATTAAAACAGTTACATCACCAATCGAATACGACTCCTGATCTAATAAATCTTCATATGTAGATAAATCGGTAGCTAAATCATGCTCCGTTACTTTCTCTTCATATTGCTCCAATTGATTATCAAAGTCGGAAATAAGACCAGCATATTCCTCAGCAAACCTCATAAAATCATTTTCCATTAATTGATACTCACTAAAAGATACGATTGATTCATGATTTCTTTTTAAATTAAGGAGATTAACATGAAGTTCCTGATATGGTTCGGGTATCCCTTCTTCCGTCGTTCTATCTAAATAAGTAGACATCGTCTCATCAAGTGCTTCTTGTTTTTCTTGGATATGGATAAGCGAATTGACATAATGCCCATCCTCAACAAGTCTATCAAAAAAAGTAGCACTGCTGACTGCAAGTCCCCGAGGTCTTTTTCTACCTCTGTAAGGGAGTCAAGATATTGTTCCTTCATATCAATCTCTTGCTCTTGTGACGGCTCCTCCGTATTGTTGCAAGCTGCCGATACTAATAGTACTGCTGAAATTGGAACAGCCGTCCATAAACCTGTACGTTCCAAATGAAACACACCTTTCTTCTTGCACGCTCTTATACTAAGTACTGTTTATTGTAACAATAATTTCTTGGTTTTGGGTGAGAATTCCATGACAATGATGAAAACACTATTAAATGAAAGAATATGCGGGAATCTATTTATCCTTATTCAGTGACTTCACGCAAAAAAGAGCCCCACCCTCCTCGGGTATGGCTCTAATCACTATCGCACAATCAACACTGGTATTTTAGCGTGCTTAGCTAGTTTATGGCTAACACTTCCTAGCACAAGGGTTTGCAATTCATTACGACCGCGGCTTCCGACAACTAAGCAGTCATAATCATTTTCCTTTAGGTGCAATAGAACCATGCGGGCGGGTTCACCACGCAAATAGAAGCTGCCAGTTGAAATCCCTTCTGATATAAGATATTCCGTATTTTCAGCAAGCATTCTTTTGGCTAAAGCGTCCGCCTCCGTGTTATCGCTATATAAAAAGACTTCCGAGTGACCTCTTACATCAACACAGTAAACGAGATCGATATGAACTTCTTTTTTATATGGCTCCACCATTTCTATTGCTTTTTCTATACCTTTTCTCGCATGTTTTGATCCGTCCGTTGCTACCAGTATTCGTTTAAACATATGCCACACTCCTGTCGCTATCTTGTATAATCTGAATAACCGGCCAGTTATTATTCTATACCCTTTTTTTCTATTAATAACACCTAAACCCTCAAAGGAAAGGTTTCCCAAATAGTGTTCAGGGTATGCATTAGGATAAATACCCAAAATAAGGAGGATACGATGTCAAAAAATGCGATCAAGGTACAGATTTTAATTAGACTGATATTTGCATTATTTTTAACTGTCTTTTTTATTACAGCAAGACAAACTGGAGTCGAGTACTCAATGATCTCATCCATTCTCTCAGGCATTGTCTTCACGATGCTTCTGATAGCAGGGTTTGCTTCTCTTAAAATGGGTTATCGAGCTATAGGAGTAGTGGATTTATCGACAGCTGTAGTCATATTGGGTTTCGGAATTTTGTTATAAAAAAAGAGCACTTTAACGGATCGTTAAAGTACTCACTTTGTTACTAATCCTATAATCTCACACCTGACCCAGGGCCTACCGGAATTCCAAATACGTAAAAGATAGCTAGCAGCAGTGTCATACCAACTAGTACACACACCGCATATGGAAGTGTTAAGGAGATAAGAGAACCAAACCCTGCATCCTTTTGATACTTCCGAATAAATTCTAGTGTAATCATCGTATACGCAGATAGTGGAGTAAGCATACTGGTAGAAGAATCACCAACACGATACGCCATTTGCGTGAAAGCAGGATCGTAGCCCAATTGAATAAACATTGGAATAAAAATTGGGGCAAAGATTGCCCACTGTCCAGAACCACTGGTGATTACTAGATTCATTAGAGAAGTCATTAATATAAAAGTAATGATCAATCCAAACCCGGTAAAATTCACAGCTTCAAGAAAGTTTGTTCCATTTACAGAAACCCACAGTCCGATACCCGACCACTGAAAAAAGGCAGTAAATTGCCCAATGAAAAATACTAGTACAATGAAGTTTCGCATGCTGCCAATGGCCTCACCCATATAATTAGCAACATCCTTCATACCAGAAATACGCTTCATCTTAATCCCATACGTCAAACCAATAAGAGCAAATAAAATCAGTAGATAGACCACAATCCCATCAATAAAAGGTGATGGCACCAATCCTCCGTCCTCATTTAGAAGGAAACTATTAGGCACGATCATACCCACAACAAGGATTGCAATATAGATAAAAGCTACTAAACCAGTTAACTTCAAAGCGCTTGTCTCTTCTTTTGAAACTGGCTCCGTTGACTCAACCACATCACCTGTATACGCTCCAAGGCGTGGTTCAGTCAGCTTTCTTGTGATTGTTCCTCCAATGATGGTACAGAGGAGCGCTCCAGCTATCATAAAGAAATAGTTACTAACTGGTGTCACCGTACCCTCTAAACTTAAGACAGCCATTGCTTCATTCGAAATCCCAGCTAATAACGGCTCATTTGATGTAATTAAGATACCTGTCGCATAGCCACTCGATACCCCAACAAAACCCGTCACCACACCCGCAATTGGGTGGCGGCCTAATGAATAATAAATAATACCCGCAAGTGGCGGCACAATTAAATAAGCAGAATCAGCAGCTACCGTCGCAAAGTTCCCCATAAAAAAGATTGCATAAGGCACCAACCAAACCGGAGCTGCCATCATCAATTTCTTAATAAAAGCCGACAAAAGCCCAACCCGCTCCGCTAAACCAATCCCTAACATAATCGTTAGCACTAACCCTAGCGGAGCAAAGCCCGTAAAGTTCTCAACCAAGCGTACTAGTCATAAAGGTAATCCCTTCACCACTCAATAAACTACGAATCTCCGTAACTTCCTCCGTCGCCGGATTTGTCACCGTCATCCAAGCAATCTGAAAAGCAGTAGACAAGACAAACAACAACCCTATCAATAGTAAAAAAATCGTAATCGGCTGCGGAAGCAAATTCCCTACTTTCTCCACTCCCATTAATACTCGTTGAAACCCTCGTCTGAACATCTAAACCGTGTCCCCTAACCTATGTATAGTCCCTGTCAGATATCCTAACATTCTGACAAATCAATGAATAGTAAACAATTCTAAAGGGGCGGGAGGAAGATTGCAAGGATAGAGATGTGGAGAGGAGTTGGGAGATTTGGCGGGAGAGTGTTAGTAAGAAGGATGACTGCGTTATCAAAAAAGAATGGTTAGTCATCAAGAGGCACTGGGGAATTAGTAAGAAAGGTTGTTGGATATAAAGACGAATTGAGGGGGTAGCAAGAGCGGAGGGGGCGTACTCAGAAGAATTGGAGGTTTAGCAAGAATGATTGATCTTTAGTCAGATGAATTGGGGTCTTATCAAGAGATAGTGATCCATACTAAGAAGAATTGATCCCTTAGCAAGAGCGTCCCACCCACACTAAGATAAAACCTCAATTACCAAGAACTAGACTTAAAAACCAAGAGCAATCAGTCAGGTCCATCCACCAAGTCGGACTCCAACACCACACACACCCCAAAATTCCCGAACAAAAAAAGACCCCGCTCCCCGAGGTCTGACTCCAACTCTATTTCCACAACGTTTCCTTATCGGCTACATTGCCACACCACAAGTCACTTTGACTCCAAAAATCTAGTGGTTCTCCTGATAGTTGCGTGATTTCTACTCCTGCTTCTATGGCAAGAACGGCGGCTCCGGCGTAGTCCCACGGGTTAATTTTGTTTGTGACAAATCCGTCGAGTTTGCCTGCTGCGACGTAGGCTAGCTCAATGGCTCCGACTCCCATCATGCGTAAGCCACGGACTTGTGCGCGAACTTGATTAATAGATGGTTGGCGATCAAAAAAGCTATGGTCCACTCCTATGACAGCTTCGTTTAATGGAGTAGTCTTCTTTTTCTCCAGTACGTTCCCGTTTAACCACGCGCCTTTGCCGACTTCAGCAGAGTAAAGATCGTCTGCGTGCACGTCTAGTACATAGCCTAAAGTGGGTTTGCTATCAACAACTACTCCAATTGAAATGGCGAAGTGCTTCTGTTGATGGACAAAGTTCATGGTTCCGTCTATTGGGTCGATAATCCAAACGGTGCCTGAGAGGTCCTTTGCTTGATCTGCTATTCCTTCTTCTCCAATGATATGGTCGTTAGGGAAATGCGATTGAATTTGGTCTACAAAATAGGTTTCGACTAATCGATCAATATCGGTCACCAGATCATTTGGGTTGGCTTTGGTTTCTACAGTAAAATCACCAAGCTTCTGCTTAATAAGCTGGCTTGCTTCGTTTAATGCTTTTTCGATAAACGCTTTATAGTCTTCCATTTCGTCCTCCTTATTCCATATGTGTCCACTCTTGAAATTGAGAGATCCATTTCTGTCGTTGGGTGCTTGATAATGTATGATCGGGGATTGTCATTAATAACTCGGATGGGTCAATAGCTTGTTCGGGCTGTGAGGCTGTGAGGTTGGTTAAGTACTGATAGCTTCCGACTCGTTTGCCAATTTCCTGCGCTTCTTTGGATAAGGCCCAGTCGACAAAGGTTTTGGCTTGTTCTGAGTTTTCAGCTGCTTGTGTGATGGCGACAGCACCGATTTCATACATCGTTGGTTCATTTGGATAGATGATAACTAATTCGTTATAGCCTTCATGTTTTAAGCGCATCGCGTCATGGGCAAACATAATCGTTGCTGCACTTTTTTTCGATCCAACCACACGTCCAGGCGCCATACCTGTTGAGGCATACTCCGACACGTTCGTATTAATATTTTCTACAACGGAACGAGTGCGTGATTCTCCATACAATTGATGAAGCATTGTTAATGTTAAGTACCCCGTTCCTGTAATACTCGGATCAGGTAAGGTAATCCAAGCCTTTGTATTCGACGCGTTGCAAATCTGTCCAAGCGTTTTGGTAGCTCCACGCCTTGTTCGAGGTGCCATTGTCGATTTGCTACTAGTGCTAACACACTGACATATACTCCTGTCCAGTTTCCTTCTGCATCATAATACAGTGGGTCAATTTCCTTTCGTTTATCCGATATATAAGGTGAAAGGAGTCCTTCCCGTTTTGCTTCTTCAAACAAAACGGAAGGACCACCATACCATACATCAATTTTTGTATCTCCTTTTTCGATTAGATCAAGGATTTTTCCGTTACTAAGCCGTTTAAAGACGACTTGAATGCCTGTGTCACGCTCAAATTGTTCAAATGCTTTAATCGCATGGGCATCGTCCATTCCTGCATAGATATAGAGAGTTTCTTTAGGATCTTGCACCTGACAGGAAGATAAAATAAGCATCATTAGTATACAAACATAGACTCTCCCTCTCACGATACCCTCCTCTCTCTATCATGAAGCAGGCACTACATGCAACGACTGCCTGGGAAAAGCGAACGGAGACCTCATCTCCTGCTGAATAGGTTTGCTTCCCACCGGGATCGGCAACGATGGCGTATAGTGAGACTCCACTATAATCAACCTCGTATTCCTGGATATGACCCATAAAAACACTTTTAGTCACTTTTGCTTTTTCCGTACCTTGCTCATCAATGATAATCGCTTCAGGACGAACCACAATGGAAACAGATTGTCCCTCTTTAAACTCTATTGCATTCTCTTGATAAACATCCAACTTGGAGTCCTTAGTCTGAACCGTTAGCTTTTCGTTGGTTGTACTTTCTACTTTACCATCTAAGAAATTTGCTGTTCCAATAAAATCAGAGACAAATTTAGATGTTGGTTGTTGATAGATCTCCATTGGTGTTCCAACCTGTTCGATCTTACCTGCATTCATGACAACAATTTGATCACTTAAGCTCATTGCCTCACTTTGATCATGCGTCACGTACACAGCTGTAATGCCAAGTTTTTTCTGAATTCGACGAATCTCATCTCTCATCGTAACTCGTAGCTTAGCATCCAGATTTGATAGTGGTTCATCAAATAATAACACACCTGGTTCCATAACCAATGCTCTTGCTAATGCAACACGTTGCTGCTGTCCTCCAGATAGCTTGTTTGGCATACGATTAGCATTGACATGTAGATTCATAATATCCATGATCGGAGTTACTCGTTTGTCTATTTCCTGCTTTGAAAGCTTCTTTAATCGTAGCCCATAACAAATGTTGTCATAAACAGTCATATGCGGAAACAAGGCATATGACTGGAACACCATCGTACAATCACGTTTATTAGCAGGAATTTGTTTAACGTTCTCATCTCCAAAGAAAATGTTTCCCTCTGACAGATCTTCAAAGCCTGCAATCATTCGTAGTGTTGTTGTTTTGCCGCAACCTGAAGGCCCAAGAAGTGTGGTGAATTGCCCTTCTTTTATATGAAGATTTATGTGATCAACCGCATGAGTCGATTTCCCTTGATCATCGGTGAATGTTTTCGTTACATTTTCTAGTTTAACGGATTTAGCCATCTCTTCTTCCTCCTTACAATGATATACTATCTTGCGCAACTTCTTTCACTTGACCTTTTTTTCCTTTGCGTTCAAAGGTCCAGCGTTTAGTGAAGAGATTTGTTAAGACATTCAGTACGAGCATCGCTGCAATCATTAAGATAATGAGTAGCGTACAATAGGCACTCGCTACACCAATTCTGCCTGATTCAACCTGAGCCAAGATAGAAGCTGTGATCAAGTTGTATTTAGCAGAGATTAAGAAAATAACAGCACTCATTGCAGTCATACTTTTTACAAATGTGTAGACAAGTGAGCTAAAGAATGCTGGACGGATAAGCGGAAGGACAATCGTGAAAAATGTTTTTGATCCGCTTGCTCCTAGATTTGTTGCTGCTTCCTCAATCGAAGGGTCAATCTGCTGAAGAGACGTTACACCTGAACGAATTCCAACAGGCATGGCACGAACGATAAAGGCTGCAATAATGATTAAGGCTGTTCCTGTAATCGCAAAAGGCGCCTGGTTGAAGGCTAGAATATATGAAATCCCAATAACTGTTCCTGGAATCGCAATTGACATCATACTTAGACCTTCCATTAAACGTTTGCCAGCAAAACGTTGGCGTACAATTAGATAGGCAAGCACCATCGCAAACAGTCCACCTATTGGGGTTGCAATTGCCGCTAATTTAAACGTATCAACTACAGCTTTCTGGCCAATTGAAAATACGTATTGATAGTGTTCCAGTGTAAAGCTATTGTTTACGCCCCATAGTTGAATAAAAGAACCAATTGGAACAAGCACATAGAATAGCGCGACCGTTGCAGAAATGAAGTAACAGATCGTAATCACAGCTAAACGAAAAGGTCCATCTGATACAAGTCTTCTAGCTGAAGTAGGTTTACCAGTAACCGTAACGTAGTTTTTCTTGCCTAACCAGAACTTCTGAATCGCGTATAGAATAACGGTTACAGATAATAAAAGCATGGCAAGCGCAGCACCCGACTGCATATTGTAGCTACCTACTGCTTGAAGGTAAATCTCTCTCGCAACCGTGTTATAATCTCCACCAATGGTCATTGGGTTTCCAAAGTCAGCCATTGATTGGATGAAAACTAGTAAGAATGCATTCCCAATTCCCGGTAAAGATAATGGCAAAGTCACTCGAGCAAATGTCTGCCACTTAGTTGAGCCAAGATTATCACTCGCTTCTTCAAGTGCCGGACTGATAGAACGAAGCAGACCTGATAACACGAGAAATGCGACTGGAAAGAAGGTTAACGTTTGGACTAAAATCAACCCGTGCAGCCCGTAGATATTAGCATTTTCCATTCCAAACAATGAGCTTGAGATGAAACCATTTCGACCAAATAATAAGATTGCAGATAAGGCAATAACAAATGGTGGTGAAATAATTGGTAGAATCGCAATGCCGTTAAACACCATCTTGAATGGAATTTTCACATAGGCAAAGACATACGCGAAAAAGTATGCAATGGCCGTAGATAATACCGACACGACACTCGCTAGTACAATTGAATTGATGAGGGAGCTCGAAAGCTGCCCTCCCGATAACACTCGTTGATATCCTGCAAATGAAAGTTCACTATTAGAGATAAAGCTCGCCAAGAAAATCTGTACGAGCGGATATGCAATAAAAACAATCAGGCAGGCCATAATTAGAACAATTAGGATAAGCCGCATTGGCTGTTTGAATAATTGTTGTCCTTTGGCTTTCACCTAAATCCCACCTTTCTCTTACTATTTAATAATGTCGCTTTCAAAGCGATCGATAATTTCTTGACGTCTATCCCCTGCTTCTAGTGGATCTGAGTCTACTAGAGTTAGCTCATCCAGTTTAACGGCCTTTTCTGGCTCTTCTGCATCTGGATGCGTTAGATTTTGGAAGTTATTCGTTGTTTTACCGACTTCCTGTGCACTTGGTGAAACAGACCAATCTATAAACTGCTCTGCAAGCTCTTCATTTTTTGACCCTTCAATAATGGCAGATGAGCCGATTTCAAAGCCTGTTCCTTCTTCAGGGAAAGAAAGTACAATATCTTCAAATCCTTCTTCCTGATACTTAATAATATCGTGAGCAAACAAGATGCCCGCTCCAGCTTCATTTAAACCAACCATTCTTCCTGGTGCTGATCCACTTGTTGTGTATTGTTGAATTTGCGGATGTAGCTCACTCAAATACTCAAAACCAGGATCGTCCCCACCTTTTGACTCAAGGATTGAGTATAAAGCTGTATATGCTGTTCCAGATGAACTTGGATGAGCCATTACGAGCTCATTTGTATATGCTGGATCTAGGAAATCATCCCAACTAGTTGGCGCTTCAAGTCCATTTTTATCAAGGAAGTTTTGATTTGTTGCAAAACCAATGACACCTACGTAGACTCCTGACCAATACCCTTCACTATCCTTATACTCATCTGGAATCACGTCCGCTTCAGGCGATTGATACGCGTGAAGTAAGCCTTCCTTTTGAGCCGCTACAAAGGTATCTGCTGGACCTCCGTACCAAATATCAGCTTGTGGATTGTTTTTCTCAGCTCGAACTTTTGCTAAAATCTCTCCTGCTGACATCCGAACCATATTAACATCTATACCTGTCTCTTCAGTGAATTTATCTATTGCCGCAACTGCGTGGTCTTCTTGGAACCCAACATAAACCGTTAATGTCCCTCCTGAATCAGCACCTTGTGAACAACCGCCCAACGCAATTAGTCCTGTTAAACCCCCAGCTAGTAACCAGTGTTTTTTCATGTGTATTTCCCCCTTGTCTTTATAGATAAAGCATAATTGTATGCGGTTACAAAAAGAAGACCAAATCTCTGCCGTTTCAATAGGCGAAGATTTGGTCTTCTAAAAAAATGTGATTATTGCAGCAACCATCCGAGTAATGTGCCGATTAGCTGCAGATCCGTATCACCAAATGTTGTGCGTGTATAACCTAGCTCTGTTAAAAAAGGCAGCAGAAGCAATGGTAGTAACGAGATCAGCAAACCATGAACCGGACCAATTACCAAAAGCGCACGTATTCCGCGCAAACGATAGGCAATCACTCCCGCGGCTCCACCTGAGAAAAAGTGTGGAATCACACCAGGAATGATCACTGTATACTGAATCTGCAGCATCACTAGCATCGCGACAATACCCGCACCAAAACTTAACAAAAAGCCAACAATGGCAGCAAGTGGCGCATAGGGGAAAAGCACTGGTGCATCAATAGCTGGGATCGAGCCTTTGATCCATTTACGAGAAATCCCTTCAAATGCAGGAACAATTTCTGAGACCATCATGCGCACTCCATTGATAATGCTGTACATACCCGCAGTGAACCATAAGGATTGAATGATTGCGTACACAAAAAATGGCTGATTGCCAAACAGACTGGTCATACCCTCTTGAAAAGAGAAGAGTGCCGCCCCAAAGAAAAGAGCAAACGAAAACAAACAAATCACTAGAATATGGTCCTGCATAAGTGGTTCAAACCGACGCAAAAATGCAGGAAATTGATAGGTCTGCTCTCTCTTTTTAAATAACGCCTTACTCAGAAACCCAGAGAGAAAGTAGCCAACACTATTAAAATGGCCAATCGCCATGCGATCATCTCCCGTAACGCTCCGAACGTAAGGCTGAATCAAGGCCGGCGCAAAGGTCATTGCTAATGCTAAAACTGAACCTCCGATCAAAAACTGCCATGACCCAAGATACGTTGGTTGCAAAACAGCTACGATCACAGCCCCCATAAATAAGACCTGATGACCCGATAGAAAAATATATTTAAAAGGGGTAAACCTAGCAAGTAATAGATGCATCACTAACGCAATCGTGACAGTGATCGCAACTTCTCGACCAAAGTTAATTTGAACCAACGCCATGACTGCTTCATTATGGGGAATAAATCCAATAATTTGAAAGCGATCCTGCACCAATACGGCCAGGTTAGACAATGAGACACCCGCAGCCGATGCACCAATTTGTAGCAAGGCTGTCCCGACCATCACTTTAATTGTTCCACTAAGCGTACGATAAAAACTAGCACGTGCGAGTAGAAACCCAATAAAAGCCGCTAGCCCTAGCAGCAGTGTCGGTTCCCCAATGATTTGACCACCAAAAAATTCAAACTGACTCATCGAGAATTCCGCCAAGCCTTGAATGGTATGTGAATCTGCCAATCTTTCTTCTACATGGTGCTTGTCCGCCACATACGTTAAACTAAGCACCTCAGTCCCTCTATCAAGCAATTGCTCTACAACCTGGCGCGCACCAATGATGAGATCTGCTTGAGTAAAGGAGGCACTCCCTACATCTGTTTGTTCAATCCAAACATCATGAATGCCCCAATCCTCCAACAGCCTAGACACTTGAATTTTCAGCATCAGACTGGTGCCAAGCCCACCAGAACAAACCACAAGTATTTTACGCATCATGATCATCCTCCTCAAAGACACGCATCCAATCCCAGACGCTCTCTTTGCTTGATTCTTCTTGAAGCCATTTCACCTTTTCCTCTGAATGAATGGTCTCAAGTATCATCTCAACAACCTTGCTGTGCTGCGATTGATCAACAGGAGCTAATAAAATCACCCACCAGACAAAGTCATCTGAGCTTCCAAACTGAATCGGTTCTTCTAATGTCATTATAGCAAACCCACAGCCCTTAACGGACGAACTTCGTAGATGCGGAAAAGCAATGCCAGGAGCGATAATATAGGAATGATGACCCGACTCGACTTCTCGAATTAACTCCTCCCCATAACCCGAACGAACAAACTGATTCCGCTCAAGACTCGTGTGCAAGGCTTGAATACAACTGCGCCAATCTCTTCCTGATTCCTGAAGAAAAATACAATCAATGGCTGTTAATGATGTCACGCGACCAATCCTCTTCCTGCTCCCTGTAAAAAACCGATATAAATCCTGATAGAGAGCACGAGGCTTTTCAAGAGTTGTATGAGACGTCACAAGATCAAAAACAGATTGTACCGTGTCAATCACATCTAAATCTGTCTTAACTTGTGTCGCTTGCACACCTAAGCGTTCCTCTAGTATTTTCTGCTCCTTAAGATTTACAAGCGGAGACACTTTAATCCAATCAACCTGCATGCGTGTGGTAAAAGGAATGGTCGTAATCAATAAATCAACCTCAGCTTGATTCAATTGATGCGCTTGTTGCACAGAAAATTGTCCCACCACCACAACCTGTGGGAACAACCGCCGAATCGCCCCTTCAAGCATCATCGACGTGCCAACTCCAGAACTGCACACAATCGCCACTCTCCTAACCGGCAGCTGAGGCTTGTGCACTAATGCAGCGCAAAGATGAATGGCCAGAAACCCTATCTCATGCTTACTCATCTTACTTAATCCCCACTCAGGCGAGCTCTGAATGAAGGACTGCAGTTGATCCAAATAAACCCCATATTCCTGCTCCAGCTGAGAATAGAAGGAATTTTCAATAGCTGTACCATATTTCAAACGATAGAACGCCGATTTCAAATGAATTGACAGACCCGAAATGACATCCTCTCTTCTGATGAGCCTCGTTTGATTCTCTTGCTCAAATCGAGTGACAATAGCCCGAGCCGTTTGTTCATTTGAATAAGATATTTGATTGGAGTGACTTAATCGTCTGGCTCCTAACACATGCATGGTAATATACGATAACTCATTTAAAAAAGCCTCTGAACTCTCATCCAATCCCAAAATCCTCGCAAACTCAACTCTCGCTTGCCCATAAGAATCCTGCTCCAATACACGAAGCTCATCATCACTCGTTAACTCAATGAAATGCCCCATACGAACCCGACTCACCTGTGCTAATCCATTCAAAAACAACTCATATTTACTATCATCAACAAAATAACTTTCACCAACAGACTCAATCAAATGAATCAACCGAACCAAATCCGTACCCCACAACTCACAAGACTGAAGCAAGCTATCTGTCGGCAAATGAATGTCTTCCTCACTCACAAACATCGGAAACACATCCTGCTCCGGCAAAATCTCCCGTAACAAATCAACAAACAGCATCCGTTTATGCCGCTCACTTCCCTGCAAAAAAAGCCTCCTACTTTCCCTCACCAGAACTAGCTCATAATCTGCCAGCTGCTGCTTCATCCGATTCAAATCATTCTGCAACGTACTCTGGCTAATCTGATACTCTTCCTGTAACTCCTCAATCGGAAGAAATTCCTGTACCAACAGCCTTTTCTGCGTATCCAACCAACGCTGATTTGCACTCAAAAAATCCTGACTTTCATGAAGCGCTTTCAAAAGATTCTGCTCCTGCTCCCGTGTCACCACAAGCCGCGCTCCCCGCTTCCGATTGCGCTCCAACGTCAAATCCGCCCCAACCTCAAGCAGCCACTCCTCAATCTCAAGCAAATCCTGCCGAATCGTCCGAGGTGACAACTGATACACTTCCTTAATCGTACCAAGCGAAACAAAATCCCGCTCACTCATTAACCGCTCAAGTAACTCCTTTTGTCTAACTGAAAGCAATCCGTTCTCCTCCTACAACAATCCAATGCGTGCGTGTTATTTGTTTATTAACATATACAATTTTGAGGAGGAGGGCAAGGGGGGAGTCGTTGTAAGAATATCAAGTACTTATTTAATTAGATTATCTAATGTGAACGTAATTGGGTGATTGATCGTGGTTTGAAGAGACAGAGTGCGTTACCAAGAGGAATGGATGAAGCATCAAGGTAGAATGGGGTATTATCCAGAGGTAGCAGGCTTCTCCAAGAGAGTTTGAGTAGTTATCAAGAAGTAAAGGCAGTTTAGTAAGTGAGGTTGATCATTATTAAGACGCTTTGTGACTATATCAAGAGCGGCTCGTTCTTAGTAAAAGGATTTGGGGCCTTACCAAGAGCTTCCAGCTCTTCTAGCAAGATGGAGCGGGACCACGCCACCATTTCAAACATCAGCCCTCTTAAACCCGAAAAAAAGACCCCAAAAAGGAGGGCAGTCGTTCATCACGTCACAAGTGTACTAAGAATATCAAGCACTTCTTCCATCGTTTCATGAGAAACTTCTTCTACCACTTTAATATTGTTCCTACGCGAACGAATATCGAGGCTTTTAATATGATGAACAAGAACCACGCCACTAGTGTCCAAATGATTTGGAAGCTCCACTTCAAATGCATTCCCTCGGATTGTATTTGTGATCGGACATACCAAGGCAAACGGTGTTACAGTATTAAAAGCCTCCGGTGATATCACTAAAGCTGGTCGAAAGCCAGCTTGTTCATGACCACTCTGAGGATCAAAGCTAATCTTAATTATATCTCCACGCTTTAATACCATTACCACAATTCCTCCCCTTCAGGGCGACCCCAATCAATCTCTTTATGTTCTTTTTCTGGGTCGTACTTACTTAGAAGTTCATCTAAAGTTTGTTTTTTCCTAGCCTTCTTAATTACGATGGTTCCATTTATGAGTTCCATATCAAGTTTGCTTCCGTTTTCAATACCTAGCATTTTTTTGTATGAAGCAGGAATGCGCACTCCTGAGCTATTGCCCCATTTTTGGAGAACTGTTGATTCCTTTAATGTACTATCTGAAATTCGTCCATGAACAGCTCGCATGTTATCCTCTCCTTTGGATCTTTTCTTCATGGTATCAAACACCTCCCTTGATGTATATCTTTATGTATATACATTATGAAGGATATCCAGAATTCGTTCGGAACATTACTGTTTTAAAAAATCAATTGAATATTTTTTTGAACCATTGATATTCCACTCTATTGTTAGCTTGATATTTTGATTTCACGGAATTCTCTTTGAACCCTTGTTGGAAATCGTTTAAAGTACTTTGGATAGATTGATACTTGTGTAAACCTTCTATACTTCTAACATACCCAATCTGACCAAGTGTTTTAATTATCTTAGACTTAAAATCTATAAATTCTTCAAAACTTGAAAAATCACAATCTAATATACTTATGTAATTACGATTTATTTGCTGATGTATAGAGTTTGGGGCGAGTTGTTTATTATCTTTTAAAATAATTCCAGTAATTTTTTTATGGGAGTGGTTATAAAATTGGTTAATCTTTTCAGGGTGGATAGTTAGCTTGGTGCCGAAAAGCGATACTCTTTACTTTATTAATAAATGATGAGGTGATTTTTCGATTGGAGGAGAAGGTTAAGTCATCAACATAAACACTAAATTTCATATTTTTCATTTGTGTTAAACGATTAAGCCCATTAAAAAGATCAAAATAAACAAGATAACTCAGAATTGAGCTAGTAGGAAAACCTTGAGGTAACCTTCTTATTTTCTTTTCATCTTTTTTTTCTTCAACATCTTCATGTGTAACAAGCATAGTCACTATTTTAGCAACATCCACACTCATCTTAAGCTTATCTTTAAAGAACTTATATACATACACCTCAGAAGTTGAAGGAAAAAAGTTCTTCAAATCCATGGTGCAAACATATGGCTTATTATCATGATAACGTGCATTACTCAAAGCATTTCTTTTCTTTAAACCAGAATGTAGATAATCAGGAAAGTCTATATTTTGAAGGAAAAGGTTGATCTTACGTAGAATTTTTTTGTATGGTTTTGAGGGATTTAATATGACTCGTGTCTTACCTGCTTTTTCGATGGTAAATCTATAGCACATAAGATTTTTATCCAGATGTTTAAAAAATTTCGGATCTCTTATTCCAAGAATAGTTGCCAATCTTCTTTTACTCTTTAATTGATAAAAAGCATGAGCCTCTGATATTTTCAAAGAAACCACCCTTAGAAATTGATATAAAAGATTAGAGATCATATCATAAATTTTAGACATGAACCATGAAACATTGTTAATAACAACATCAAGCAGTCTAGAGAGAAGATTACGAATGAAAATATCTAATACATATCTTATCCATACATTCTTTGATTTTTTTCGACCATGCTTCTCTTTCCTACTTGGCCTTGCTTCATGATAATGGTTCCGGTCTCTACCAACGGACTTTTTATCCATAGGCTAGTTCCTCCTTCCTAACTATGTAGGGCTCGAATATGAACCCCCTCTGCTTAATTGTTAGTGGATTGAAACTAATTGGGTAACCATTTATCTCTAATCTTCGTAGCTCTGCGTATACCGTATCTAATTGCAGAGTATATTTGAATGAATAGAAAATTTGTTCCTAACTCTATTAGCAATTCATCCACTGGTAAGTAAATGGTTACTTTAAGCTGGTAATAAGCTTCATTGTGTGATGCCTAGAGTATTATTACGTTACGGGATTACTCACAGGTATTCACTTGTTCACCAAAGAGTTGCGATACTCAGTCGATACGTGCTTGAGAGAGTTACCTTCGAACAGTTCACCTCGCTTACCCAAACGATAAGCTAAAATTTCGCAGAATTTTCCCAATTCATGACCGTATATACATACTACCTAAATCTGTATGTATTTTCAAGTATTTAGGCATTAAAAAAGGAGGACCAAAATGGCCCTCCAATCCTCAACTCCCCATCAACTTCGCCGACACAACATCAAAGTAATCAAGTTTCGACAGTCGCTTCTGATCTCCAACCACAATAAGATTCTTCTTTGCTCTAGTAATAGCTACGTTAATTAAATTCGGTTTCTGCACGATCCAATTAGCAGCTCCTAGTTTGTTTCGATCTGTTCCTATTACAAATATGACTGTATCAGCTTCTTTTCCTTGGAAAGTGTGAACAGTCCCGACATGGTTGTAGATCCAGAGGTTAATCTCTTTGGTTATGCGGCCAGTTGATTCACCATACTTTTTGTTATTTCTTTTAATTTTCCTTATTAATTCATCTTTTACTGCTTTAAATGGGGTTATGATGTATAAGCTCGGAAGCGGATCTTCAATACTAACTACAGCAAATGCCTCATCAACCAGTTTTAAAACTGCCTTTCCTTCTTCAGGAACATAATTACTCCCATTTGTTTTGCCTATCACATCAATCCATCTACTTTTATCTGAACTTTTTACATTCGCTAGTACCATTTTATTTCTATACGCTATTTCATTCGCCATTGTAAACATCGGGTCTGCACACCGTCTGTGCACCCATAGTGGGATCCCAATCCACTTTTTATCAATATAGGTACCTATTGAATTAGCAGAGTCGGCCACAGATTGCACGGAACTTTCCATAGATAAATAGTGTTCGTTTACACCAAAATAGTGTGCAATATCTCTTATTAATGTTTCTGGCATGGTGATAACTGGTTCAATTTGCAAGGGATCGCCTACCGCAACCACATGTTTTGACCTGTACAACAACCCAACTGCCGCTTGTGGTAAAGCTTGTCCGGCCTCATCGATATAGGAATAGCCTATTTCCTCCGCATCGATATATTTAAACATATTCGAGACAGACGCAAATGTAGTAGAAATGACAGGTACCACTAGAAATAAAGTCTGCCAAGCAGCCTTCAGAAATTCTCGGTCTTCTTCAAAGTCACAATTGTATTTGTTATCATTAAAGAAAACATTTAAGTTACTCATCACTTGGTACTTCGACAAATACAAAAAGACTTTGTGTACTTTCATGGATTGAAGAAACAACTTTGATCGTAAATGATTTAATTCAGGAGAGAGCCACGGAACTTGTTTTTGCCTCGTTTCATAATTCCCTTCCCAATAATCTTCGTCAGGAATGGTCACGCCATCAGTTAAAAGGTTGTTAAAAATCTGGTTCATGTATGCAGCACTTTGCTTCAGCTTTTCCACTTGTTGCTGAAGCTCTTTGTCTTTTGCCTCATTAACCGAGAGTTCCTCTTTTTTTCTAAATCGCTCTTTTTTGATCTCGTACAACTGAGTTTTGTGCTCATCCGCTTCCTTTTTTTGCTGGCGCTTTTTAGAACTTGCCCACCAAAATACTGATGGCGAGATTAAAGATATTAGCTCCTCTATATCGTTCTGCTTGTTTTCTAAATCAGCAATATCAACTTGAAGCTTTTTGATTAAATGCTCATTTTCTTTCTGATCTTCAAGCAACTCTTGTAGCTGCCTTTTAGTTTTATTCCAGTCTGGAAGCAATCGTGCAGCTTCTTTTAATTCCTCACGCTTTTTCTCGATTTTATCTTCGAGGTCTCTCATCTCCCTTTTGGTTTTATCCCAATCATCAAGGGAATAGGAAAGATCGTTATTCCAAAAATAATTATCTATCGTTTGATGCTCCTTACTATATCGAAACTGCTGATAGAAATCTTGCCTACGTTTTGAACTACCAAGAGGCGCAGAAAACAGTCCCCACGAAGCTGGCTCACCAACACCAGTATCCTCTTTTCCCATAACAGCATCTGCTAATCTTGGAAAATAATCTAGCTCTTCAGCCCATTTAACCAAGGTTTGCTCTTTTTCATTGCCATCTTCTTCGCGCATCACCTGACTTCTTTCCGGAAGCTCTTTCGATATATTTTCGACCGCATTATTATTTTGAAGAAGAGACAACCATGCCGTACTTCGCGATCGATTCATGTGGTCTAAACCCTTTTCGACTCTCTGTTTCAGATTTTATTGGTTTAAATGCATCATATGGTTTCTTAAAGGCTGACATCGCCTTCGCTCTATTATAAATATTCGCTGCAAACAAATCCTTTAGTAGAGTTGTTTTCCCTGTTCCCGGTGGTCCATTCACGGAATGCAGAAACTGTTCATCATGTAAAATCACATTCACGGCTACCTGTTGCATGGTTGTCAGGAGATGATGATCAGGAGAAGGCCAACGAACAGGAGAAATATACTTTGGATCTAACCACTTTGTTAGAAGCACGCGATTTTCATCAATATCCGTTTTAACATCAGTCCCCTTAACATATTGCTTTAGTGCGCCTTTCCCAAGACCATTTGATAGAACCTTCTCTATATCTTTGGAATAGAAACTATTCATAAAATACGGCATCTCATTTTTCTTTAATTTCTTCACAACACACTCAAACAGATAGCCCTTTTGCTTATTAACAATCAACGATTCAGGATAGTTCATACTTTGAATAAGCGTCTCTAGCATATACTGGATCACATCCAAAGAAATGCTACCCTTACCAAAATTCTCATTAAAAACAATCTGTAGATCATTGTGCATATTCTGAAACGTTGTATGGTACGAATCATATAAATTTTGAGACTTCCCCAACTCCCCCAAAATACCACTAATATAAGGAATCTGAAGAGAACCACGTTCATAACTTCCATCAGCACCAACTTTGATCAAAGCTAAAAACGTCTTCTCATTTGTATATTGATGAAACTCTTCTTGAGACCGAAACGCATCTCGAATAAACTCCATCATGCTTTTTAAAGGAGTCAATCCAATAAAAACATAATAACCCTCACCTTTATCTTCTTGCTTTTCTTCCCAAGGAAGCTTACTCAAACCCTCTCTTTGAATATGCCTCATCGAAGAATCTTTATCATCAATTGTCGGCATTTGTAAAAGCTCAGTTAACCACCATGCTCGTAGAATATTCTTACTCTTTTTCTCCATTTTCGCCACCGCCTCTATCAGAAAAATCTTTCTATTAGTGTAACAATAATTGGGAGTTAGGTCAGGTAATGTCTCAAATCGCGACAAAAAAAGTCCAAAATGTATACATAATGAAACATCCTTTAAATGAAATACAAAAAAGACTCCGGAAAACCGGAGTCTTTAGAGTAGGATGAGATTATCCAAGAAGTTGAAGTACAGATTGTGGTGCTTGGTTAGCTTGAGCAAGCATAGCTTGAGAAGCTTGAGAAAGAATGTTGTTTTTAGTGAAGTTCATGATTTCTTTAGCCATATCTACGTCGCGAACACGTGATTCAGCTGCTTGTAAGTTTTCAGAAGTATTATCTAGGTTAGAAATTGTGTGCTCAAGACGGTTCTGTACAGCACCTAATTTAGAACGTTCAGATGAAACTGTTTCAATAGCATTGTTAATTGTAGTGATAGCTGAAGTAGCTTTGTCACCATCAGTAACATCTAGAGCATTCCCATCAGCATTTCTTAATGATAGAGCTTCAGCACGCATGTCATTGATACCAACTTTGATATTTTGACCACTGTTTGCTCCAATCTGGAAAGAAAGAGAATCTCCAAGATCTGTTTGAGCAGCTTCAGCTTTTTTGAAGCTGATTGTTACACTTTCACCAACTGCCATGTCAGCAAGTTTTGCGATATCAACAGTATTACCAGTACCATTAACACCTGAAATTGTTGATGCATCATCACTTAAAGTGATAGTGGAACCATCTGGTACAGTAACTGTAAACTCATCACCAGCATTCGTTGGTGCAGTAGCCGCTTTGTCATTACGTGTAATAGTAATTGTTCCAGTATAAGTTAAATCATTCGCTGCAGGAACAGTTAAGTCAATATCAGCTTTACTATTATTTTGAATTGAGTAACTTCCATCAGTTGCAGGTTTTAGTCCTTCTTTTTCACCATTTAGAAGTTTTTGATTGTTAAACTCAGTAGAGTTAGCAATACGATCAATTTCTTCTGTTAGTTGGTTTAACTCTTTTTGAATTTCATTACGATCTACTTCAGTGTTTGTATCATTTGAAGATTGAGTTGCTAGTTCACGCATACGTTGAAGAATGTTATGAGTCTCAGTAAGAGCTCCTTCAGCCGTTTGAATTAAAGAAATACCATCTTGCGCATTACGAGAAGCTTGATCCAAACCACGTACTTGAGCACGCATTTTTTCAGAGATTGCAAGACCAGCAGCGTCATCCCCTGCACGGTTGATGCGAAGACCTGAAGAAAGTTTTTCTTGAGATTTTGCACCTGCTGTTTGGTTTGCGCCAAGTTGACGGTGTGCGTTCATTGCAGATAGATTGTGGTTAATAATCATTTGTTATTTCCTCCTTGAGTTTGACCCGTTACACGTCCTTGTGTTGGGTTGTTGTTTTGGTTTTGAACGGCCATTGTTGGCGTGTTCTTTGTTTATATCGGAGGTGTTTGAAGGATGTTTAGCTTATTTTCAATTTTTTTGAGATTTTTTTCAATTAAATTGATAACCCACTGTCCTCTCCTCGCCAGTATCCATGTCCTTCACTTTGTATTGGTTCCTCTCTATCTCATCCTGCCCCACAATGACCACAGATCGCACCTTCTGTTTATTCGCTTTATCTAGTGCTTTGCCTAATTTTTTGCCACCTAGTTCGCACTCGACTCGATAGCCTTGTTGTCTTAGATTTCTTGCTAGCTTCAGTGATTCTTTCTCAGTCTTTAATGGGATAATGTAGTAATCTAGTTCAGCTGATCCTTCTAATAGGTCCTGCATAGCGACTGAAATGACATCGAGTCCAAATGAAATTCCGACGGTTGCAATGCTTTCACCCGATCCTACCAGTCCTCCTATCGCATTGTCATATCGTCCGCCACTTCCAATACTTGATTTGATAGAGCTGTCATTTAGAAACATTTCATAGATCGTACCTGTGTATATTTCCAAACCTCGAGCAAGCAATGGATTGAAAAGACATTGATCATTCAGACCTAAGTATTCAAGATAGGTTTGCAACTCCTCTATTTCAGCTAGACCTTGTTTGATATTGTTATTCTGAGTAGCGTATCTTTCGAAAAATGCCCTACTATACGCTTCTAGAAAGCTCACAATTTGTTCTATTGAAGGAACTCCTATCTCCTGAAGCTCCCCACGTATAGCGTCCACCCCTACCTTTTCCAACTTATCAATCGTTAGAATCACCTTATTCATCAAGTCTTCTGGCACTTCAAACACTTCAAGCATGCCTACCAGGAGCTTGCGATTGTTATATTGAATCACAACATCCAAACCCAACTTCTTAAAGGCATCGACCGCCATCATCATTAGCTCCGCTTCGGCCATTTGCGTCTTCACTCCCACAATGTCGACGTCACATTGGGTGAATTCTCGTAGTCTGCCTTTTTTAATTGGACCGTCTCGAAAGACCTTGCCGATCTCATAGCGTTTGAATGGAAGTCCAATGGTTGGGTTTATAGCTATGACTTTTGCAAAAGGAATCGTTAAGTCATACCGCAAAGCTAGATCCCGCTCTCCCCTGTCCGTCAGCGTGTACTTTTCATTTAGAATCTCTGCGCCTCCTGCATATTTTGAGGCCATGAGAGAGGTGTAATTTAGAATTGGTGTCTCTAGTGGTTTACAGCCGTACTCTGTAAATGTTCCTTCCAATACACGTTGAATCTTCCTTCTAATGATCTGCTCCTCCGGCATAAAATCCTGTGTTCCTTTGACGTTTTGATAACTCATTTTCTTCATGTTAGCTTCCTCCAATGGTTTTAGAATACAAAAAAACCGCATTACTTAAGTAAGTTCACTTAAATCAATGCGGTTCATGAGAAATAGTCTTCCTATGTTCGATTTTTTAAAGAGATCGAATTAGCAAGACTAGCTCGTATGATGATGTAGTTGTTTGGTTAAATAAATCATAAAATGCACCTCTGTGAGTGGTTAGATCTTATCTTATAGGAAAAAGAAGGGAAAGACAAGATTCATATTATGCCTTCTTCGCCATAGGAGGCTTACCCAACACTTCTTTATCAAACCTCTCCGGAATTAGCTCCTTATACATCAAGACGCCAAGATCTCCGTTATCATTTTCATGCGTGAAGTATTCTTTGTAGCCTTTGCGCTTGTACATGTCGAGTAGCCACGGGTGCTTGCGGCCTGATGTGCCGAGTACGTAGGCGGGTACCTTAAAGGTATCGCGTAAGAGCGTGTTTTCTACGTACTCCATCAGCTTGTTCCCAACCCCTTGTCCACTTAAATCGGGAGCGGTTGCGAACCACCAGACAAATGGGTAGCCTGATACAGGGGTTGTGCTCTCCCAAGGGAAACGGATGGTAATCGTTGATACTAAGCGACCGTCCCGTTCTAGAACAACTGCTGTTGATTTTTCTATATTTTCAGTGACCATCTCAAGTGTCGCTCTTGTAGATGGCCAATCGATGCCCATGTCGGCAAGTGGTTTGAACGCGGTTGAGAGCAGCTCTAAAAATCCTGGTGCGTCGTCTTTTGTTGCGATGCGGAAAATGTCGTTGGTCATCTCTATAGTTCCTCCACTTTCAATGATAAATACTGTTCTATTCACATTGATATCCTACCACTGAACCTAAGGAATTCCTACTAATGAATCTCAATGTGGAAGAACTTTCTATAGGGTGTCCTATCTTAAAAAAAGCAATCATGCTTAGATTATTGAACATATTCTTTTACCACTTTTCTATTGTAAAATTTTATGTAAGGAATTCACATTATTTATGTCGATAAAAAGGTAGATTGTCTTTTATTAGATGAGAAAGGGAGAGGTCAAACAATGAATCGATTAAATAGTTTAGTTAATGTAGCGAAGGATATACAAACCGTTTTCGGAGAGGAGATTCTGATTGCGATTACAGATCGTGAGAAGTTCCTCTGCTTTCTACCAAGTAGTAAAATTGATTTAGATATTCCAGTTGGAAGCCCCCTTGCTAAGGATGACCCAAATGCTAAAAAGGTTTTTGCCTGGAGAATATACGGCAGAGAAATTGTCAAAAGAGGTATACGGTGTCCCCGTTTTTGTGAGGGCGTTTCCCATTAAAGATGACATGGGTAAGGTAATTGGACAGTTTGCTGCCGTAAGATCTCTCGAATCTGAGAGACAATTAGACGAGTATATGCAACAGATTGGTGGAATTATTGGTGGTTTACAAGATGCGGCACAAGACGTTTCAAGTCATTCACAGCAGCTAGCAGCTTCTAGTGAGGAAATATCTCATCAATCAACTCAATCCTTGGAACTTACTGGTCAAACTGTAGAATCAACAGTTGAGATTACTAATATTCAGCGTCAAACAAATATTCTTGGCTTAAATGCTTCCATAGAAGCTGCCAGAGCCGGAGCAGCTTGGTCCTGGCTTTTCCGTAGTGGCTGAGGAGGTTCGAAAACTATCAAGCGAAACAACAAAGACGACAAGTAAAATCAATGATTCATTAGGAAATATTAAAACACATATAGAGGCACTCGTCACAAATGTAGAGCAAATTAAAAGGTCCTCTTCTGAACAAGCCAACTTAGTGACAGATTTCAGTCAGTTAATTAATGATCTTGAAAAAGTAAGCTCCGATATGAAATCATACTTTGATAAAGTTAGTTCCAATTCATAGCATGAAAACACCTCCAATTTTCTTGATTGGAGGTGTTTTTGTGTAGTAAGATTTTGCACTTTTTAATTTGCTTAACTCTTCATCTCGACTGTTTTCCCGCGCATTTTCCAAATTCCCGCGCACCACACTCCGTTTCCCGCGCATTCCTCAAATCCACACTAGCCCTTCACTGCACCCTGCGTCATGCCCTGAACAATCTGCTTTTCCATTAACAAATAGAACATGATCGTCGGCACGAGTACAATCGTTAAGGCAGCCATTTGAGCTGTGTAGTTTGTTGAGTGTTGACCGGCGAAGTTCGCGAGGCCAAGTGGCAGCGTGCGCAAAGCGTCGTCGTTGATTAATACTAGAGCAAAGCTGAATTCGTTCCAGTTGTTGATAAAATTAATGATGATGGCTGTGGCCAGGACTGGGCGAGTCATTGGGAGGATGATCGACCAGAAGATGCGGAAGACACCTGCTCCGTCCATGACAGCTGATTCTTCAATTTCTTTAGGGAATGATTTCATGAAGCTGGTTAGCAAAAAGATTGTAATGGATAGATTAAATGCAATGTATGGAAAAATAAGCGCAAGATGCGTGTCAATCAGGTTTATTTTCTGCATGAGTATAAACATGGGTACAAGTGTCGCATGAATTGGCACGAGCAACCCTAGGATAAAAAAGGCGTATAGTACTTTCTGTCCTCTAAACTTGAATCGAGCTAGAAAATAGGAGGCAAGCGCTCCAAATAATACGGTTAAGAGTACAGCGGCCACTCCAACAAATACACTATTAAAGAAGTAGGTGTTGATGTTGGCGGTGAACCACGCTTCGATATAGTTGGTCCAGACCCATTCAGTTGGTAGGCCAAATGGATTTAAGGCAAAATCCTGTCCTGATTTGAATGAATTCATGATCATCCAGACAATAGGGTAAGCATTCACAATCGCAAAGCCAATAAGGATGATATAGATAAGCGTTCTGCGTGCCACTTTTTTTAATCTAGCCGTCTTTTCATTGATTATCTTTTTTGGTGCCGTTTCTACTTGCATGATGCTAACCTCCTTTGGTTACACTGGCTTTCTATTGCCACGCTTTTTAAGTAGTAGATTGGCTAAGATGATCATGACGATACTGAACACAAAAATCAGCACAGATATCGCACTTCCATATCCATATCGCAACCCTTGGAAGGTTTCTGTGTACATATATGTAGCCATTACTTCGGTTGAGTTCGCTGGTCCTCCACCTGTCATAACGTAAATTAAGTCAAAGGTCTTTAAGCTGCCACTAATGCAAAGGATCACAGCAATCATAATAACTCCCCAAATGGACGGCAGGGTGACATAACGAGTTTTTTGCCATTCTGTTGCTCCATCTAGTTCCGCTGCTTCTAAAATATCTTTCGGAACGGTTTGCAAGGCTGATAAAAAAATAATGAAATAGAGGCCAACAAACTGCCAGATAATCACTGCAGCGATCGCGTACATGGCATAGTCTGGATTCCCGAGCCAGTTTTGGGCGAGAGCACTTAAACCGAGATTATCGAGAAGATTATTTAGTAGTCCTTGTTCGACGTTAAAAATCAATCGCCACGTTAGGGAAATGACAACAGTGGAGATGACCACCGGCAAGAAGGCAATGGTACGAAAGAACTTTGCTCCTCTGATTTTCTGATTTAGTAACAAAGCGAGCGCAAGTGCAATTGGAATTTGGCCAAATACAGATGCTGCCACTACAATGAGATTGTTCCGAACGGATAGCCAGAATACTGAATCATTTAAGATGGCTTGGAAATTTGCGATCCCCACAAATTGCATGGCAGAGAATCCATTCCAAGACATAAAGGAATAATAGAATGAGATAAATATCGGAATAATACTGAAAATACAATAGATAAGCAATGCCGGGATCACGCCTAGTGCGATTTTCCAAGGGCTTTTTAATAGATGCACAAGCTTACACATCCTCCACTTCATATTTGAAAGCGTTTACTATATGCATTGTAATTGTATTTAACACGCACAAAAATCCCAAAAGCTACGATTATATCTGTTTTTTTCGTGTATCATATGTAGCATTTAAACGGCGATAGTGAGTAGGAGTCAAACCAAGCTTTTTCTTAAAGACTTGCACAAAATACTTATATTCCTTATAGCCAACAAACTCAGCTATTTCAAAGACTTTATTCGATGTATTAAGCAAGAGCTCTGATGCCTTTTGAATACGCAACCCATTTAGATACTCAGAAAAGCTTTTGCCTGTCTCTTGTTTAAAAAGCATACTGAAATAATTTGGCGTTATAAAATGCTGCTCTGCCACCTCAGATGCGCGCAAATCCTGTTGATAGTTTTTATGCATATATCGTTTGATGTTCTCGATAACCCAATGATTTTGCTCAGAGTCTTCCACTTCATTAATAAACTGCATGATATCACCCACAAATAGGTCTTCAATGGTTGTAAAGGTGTTCTCCATACTAAGATCCACTCCACTTTGCAGCCGGAGAGGCACTTCATCAAATTGTTTATTGGGCAGTCGCTCTCGTAGCTTTCGTTTCAATGTTCGTTCAAGTTCTTGACAGACGTGAACAGATTGACGAAGGGAATAGTTGTTTTCCTTTAGCATGGATAGCGTCTCGATGATACATGATTTTGCCTTGTCTTTGTCCTGCATTAACACGGCTTCTACCAAACACACTTCCGCTTCTTTGGGATATTGATGTACCAATAACATCTTTTCCGTCACGTTTTTAACAAGACCCATTAATTCATCCACATCAACTGGTTTCAGCAAATAGTCTTCAACACCTAACCGAATGGCTTGTCTTGCATACTCAAAGTCATCATATCCACTAATGATGATCATTTTTGTGTCAGGATGTTGTTGAACGATACACTCTGCTAATTCAAGACCATCCATCTCTGGCATGGAGATATCCGTTAAGATGATATCTATGTGGTTTTTCTCTATTTTTTGCAGAGCTTGCTTTCCATTAAAAGCTACACCAACTACCTCAACGCCAATACTTTGCCAATCAATTGTCTGTGCAAGTCCTTGGCAAATAACCGGTTCATCATCAACAATAAGCATCTTCATGTTCATACTTTTTCTCCCTTCTTTACTCCATAACGAATACGGACTTGAATGTGAGTACCATGAATTGACTGGAGGGCTTTAAGACCACACTCTTCCCCAAACGTGTTCACTAATCGCTCATGAATGTTCCGCAATGCATATCCATTGCCTTGCTTGGTTCGATTGGTGTAATGATTGATTAAAGACATCAGCACTGACTGGTAAGCCTTCACCATTATCAATCACATCAATGAGCACAAACTCATCTTGTCGATAGGCTCGAATGGAAATGGAATTGGTTTGTTCCAACTCCGCGAACCCATGCTGGAGACTATTTTCAACTAAAGGCTGAAGCAGTAACTTTAGAATGTGACACTGTTCTATTCCTGCTTCCATTCGTACAGAAAAAGTCAGCATTCCTGCTAACCGCCGCTTTTGTAACTCCAAGTAGCTTTGTACATACGTCATCTCATCCTTAAGCGAAATCCATAGCTTGCCTTGACTTAAACTAATGCGGAATAAACGCGACAGATCCTCTATACTTTTGCCTGTCTCCTTTGCATTCTCCATCCGCGCTGTCCACCGAATCATGTCTAGTGTATTGTAAAGAAAATGGGGGTTGATTTGGCTTTGTAGCGCTTTCAATTCTGATTCTTTATTTTGAATTTCAAGCTTATACTTGGTCTCTATTAAATGTTGAATTTGTACAACAGCTTTATTAAAACGCGATCCGAGCTGCCCAATTTCATCACGAGAGCGAACTTTCACCTGCGCTGTGAAATCCCCATCTTCAAGTCGCCTCGTCTCACGAGTCAATTCAGTAACAGGTTTGATAATTGTAAGCATAAATCCAACGAATGCAATTAGACCTATCAGTCCTGCCACGATCATAATCACTTGCATCGTTTTGCGAATCCCACCAAATTCATTTAATAGATATTCCTCACTGACTGTGGAAACGAGGTATAGATCTCTCCCCTCAATCTTTCGTGTAACCGCATAATAAGCTTCTTCATTTTCTTCATACTCAAAGAGCTCTGACTCCTCCTGTACATGTTGGACTACAAGATCATTTGGATAAAGTTTTCCCACAAGCTGTTTATCTTGATGAGAAAGAACACGACCATCCTTTTGTAGCAAGACCATCTCATCATTCGGATTCAAGTATCCATTTGTCATATATGAAAATAGCTCTTGCTCATCTAGACGAATTCGTACTTGACCAATCGGTTCTGTAATATCATATAAATTATTAATGACTCGAAAAAGCGAGATCATCTGATAATCCTCTGGAACCCAGCCTCCACGCTCCATTTGGTAAGGATCGGTCCAGGTCATTCGACCATGTGCAGCTTGTGCCTCCTCTTCCCAAACTGCTTCATCCCCACTAATTCGTTCTCCTAAGTGAAGATCCGTACCATTTATTCCCTCAATTTGTGCCGAGTGCACATAGCTTTTGTTATTTAAATGAAAGGTGAAGAACCCACGAATGTGATCTTGGATTCGTTGCATCTCCTCTGGATCACTGCTCTCATCGTCTATAGGTAACGTCATATATTGCCGAAATTCTTCACTGAAGATGATGTAACTTGATAGCTCCTCAATCGCATGCATAGCCTCTAGTAGATTGTTCTCAATATGACGTAGATTTTGTTCGTTTCTCTCAATGACCTGCCTCTCTAAAATCGTATTTGATTGGTAATACACAAGCAAACTAATCGTGAGTGCGGGAATAAAGATCAATGATAATAAAATGAGGAATGACTTCCATCGTAAGCTCCAATCATGAAAATGAATCCACTTTTTCATATAACGACAGTCCTTTGAAAGAAGTAGTGAAAAAAAGCAGCGCAATTCTATGAAAGAATGCCCTGCTCTTTTTATCTACTATAGCATCATTGTGTATTTACAGCATTTTGGATATTTTGTGCTGCTTCTTCAGGGGTCGAACGACCAATCGTAATCGCTTGAAGCTCATTTTGAAGAACGTTATTCACAGCTTGAGGTAATACGGCATCATACACTGGTGCTGGAGGAGATTGTTGTGATAGCTCTAGCATATCAAGGAATAATGGCTCAAGATCTGCATCTTCAGGCATATCTACTTCAGCCGCTACCACTCGATTCACACCAATTAATTCTTGATAGAAATCCTCGCTAAACATCCATTGTAAAAAGGTTTCTGCTGCCTCTCGTTTTTCACCTTCTAAGTCAGCATTCAAAGACCACGCATTTCCATATACCGTTGAAATCGTTGGCGTGTCTCCTAAAGGGAATGGTGCGATTCCTACATTCATATCATCAGGCTTATTAGTCAAAATACTAATCGCTCCCCAGTTTCCATCTATCACCATCGCGGAGCGCTCTTGTAAGAAGTACTCAATCATTTGATTATCATCAATCGTATTCAAATCTTCATTAAATGCGCCAATATCTACTAACTCATCAATGACACCAAGCGCCTCAACAAAGTCCGGATCCGTAAAGGCACGTTCCCCTTCTAGAACCTGAGGAATGAAGTCATTACCTGTAAAACGATCAGCAATTGTCGAGATATAAACGGACTGAAGCACCCACGAAGCCGAGTTCCCTAAAGCAATGGGAGTCGTATCCTCTTCATTAATATCCTCAATCAATTCTTTAAATTCATCATACGTTTGTGGAAACTCCTCATAGCCTAACTCATCCAGCATATCAACGTTATAATAGACAAAGCTCGTCGGATTCTGCACAGACGGTATTGCATACGTTTCCCCATCAAATGAAAAGTCAGCGATCGCATCTTCATTTAATAGACCATTATCTGTCCAATTATCTAAAATATTATTAATTGAGCCAACTGCGCCACCATCTACAAGCGGCTCAAGCTCAGTTCCCGGCCACACCTGAAAAATATCCGGTAGCTGACCACCTGCTGCCTGTGTATTCAAGCGTGTCCGATAATCCGCATGAGGTGTTGTCTCTATATTTAACTCAATGTCATCATGCTCTTCATTAAATTGCTCCACCCGGTCCATCGTCAGCTTAAAATCATCCCGATCCGGATTTGCAGACGCCCAAAAACTCAGCTCTACTACTCCATCACCATTTGACCCGCCCGCTTCTTCTGAATTGCCACCACATGCAGCCAGTAGAGCTGACATACTCAAAACAGCACCAGTATACATATATCTCCTCAAACTAAATCCCCCCTTTAATGAAATCGCTTTCAAAATCATTATGACAGATTCTCCTATTATAAAAAGACTAAAAAGTTACTATTATATCTGATATTTTAAGGAGTGTTGGTTGGGGGTCCCCCCTTGTGAAGTGGAAGGACCAATCTAAAATAGAAAACAACCACCTCTATAGATGGTTGCATCATCCTTTACGGAACATGGCTACCGATTTTTTGAGCGTCGGGCAGGTGTTTTTGAGCATTCTTCAAGTTTTTGAGCACTGGGTTATGATTTTTGAGCACTATGCTGTTTTTTCCGCGCACTGTCACATCATCCCGGTTCTCCTCCGTCCCTATACCTCCCCCAACTCATCCACAAATGCAGGCTTCCTATTATACTCCGCAATTAGCTCGTCCCTGACTTGAGCTGCTTCTTCTGCTCCGCCTAATTTCTCTAAGTTGCGAATGAGTTTTACGACGGATCTGTATTGCTTTCTATTGTTTGCTATATAAGCATTTTCTCTAATGAATTCTTGGTACAGTGTCTTGACTTGCTCTGGATAGTGATCCAGGAGGTGCGGGTAATGGAACGCAACTAGTGATGGGTTTGCTTGTACATGCTGCATCAGTCGCACGAGGTCATTTTCTTCTATTAGAATATCCGTATAAATTCTTTTCCCCTCGAGCTGTTGGATTAGTTGCTCGTATTTGACTGGCCATTCGTCATCTGAATATAGGGATTTTAGTTTATTATAAAATTCAATATCACCATTTAATACAAGCTCCGTCCCGAGTTTTTGAAGCTCTTCTGTTTCCCCCAATGCTTGATAGGCTTTAAAGCGGTAGGTTTTCCACTTGGTGACTAATCCAGGCGCTCGCTCTTGGCTGTGTTGGGTTTCTCCTTGCTTGGCTACCTCGATTACTTTTTGATAATTTTCTTCTTCTAAGGCTTCATCTAGTATCAATTCGCGAATGTCTGGTAGGTGAATGTGCTGTTCCAGAAATGCCTGGGCTTTCTCATGCTCCCCGAACCGCCGCATCATCTGATATCGGTTGACGGTTAGCTGCTGTATTAGGTACCTTTCGCTCCAATCATCCTCACTATTTGACTCGAGTAGCTTCGTGACTTCTAATTCCAAGCGATTTCGCTGCTTAGTAGTTGTGGTCAGTAGTGCCGAGATCTCGATCAACTCAACTTGCCAGTCCGACCACTCTGAATACCTACTTTTCTTTGATTCTTGCAATAATCTCTGAGCGATCTGTTCCTCCTCTGGTAGACCACTCACATCGTCTATGCCATCAAACAATCGCTGAAAATTAGCCCGCATGATGTAACCAATTTCGCCGTACGAATCATCTGCAAACTGAATCGCATCAATCATTTCCCCAATGACACACAAGTAAAGTTCCAGTGCATTCAGATAAAATCCTTCCGCCCACTTTTTAGCCGCAAGCTCAGATACACGTTCGGCTCCTCCAATCGCAGCCGCCACTTTGCCCCTCGGGATAAAACCTCCACGCTCTTGATATTGCTTCAGCACTTTTTTAATCAATGCACGACTTTTCTTCACATCAAATTGTCCACTTTGATTCTCCAATAAAAAGTTCAACTCTTGCTCAACCAACTCCGAACGTTCAGCAAGTATACATAACCACTCAACTAAATGTTCCTTACTTTGGTTTTTTAGCTTTTTTTCTAATGACATGTGAGGGTTCCCTCCTGTTTTTTGAGCAAATTCATATATATCCAGTATGATCTAACTTTTAGAAATTTAGTAGACCGATAGTTACATCGTCAAACAACAAAAACAGCACTCCTTATCTCAATCCAATAAGTGATGCTGGTTTTAACTCGATATTCGTTTTAATAATTTTTTTATTTTGAAATTCATACATATAAAACTTACAAACGCAAAAGTCATTTGTGAAAGGATCGTCGCGATAAAAAATTTGCGCCTGGAATAACTTATGGAGAAATATGTCTTAAGAAGTCCCTCTTCCCTCAGCCTCACCACATGTAATCCTACCCCAAAAACGTAAGAAGAAAGAATGATAAAAGCCCAGAAAAAATACAATTTCAATACTTCTTGAATGTAAGATCCGTTTAATATTAAAAAGATCGTTGGCAACAAAGTCGACCAAACATCTCCTTTAAAATAATCTTCAAGTTCAACATATAGTACACATGAATGACCGCCACCAACATTCCCCCTTACACTAAGATATTCAGAAACTAACGATATTTTGCCATAGTGAACCTTTTTTTCCTATATCTTATAATAAAAAACTCACCTCTGCAGATGGTTTCTTAGTAATGCTCTTTTTGAGCATCTCAACAATTTTTTTGAGCCAAAGTCTTGTATTCCTCAAATCCTAATTGCATCAAAGTCCTGTGCATCGTCTCCCCTCAAACCACAAAAAACCATCCTAATCACAATGATTAGGATGATTTCTTTAGGTAATTGTCACTCCGCAAGCGTCAACTGCCACGACACACCAAATCGATCATTGACCCAACCAAACTTCTTGCTGAAGCCGTAGTTATCAATTGGCATAAGGGCTTTGCCGTCTTTCAAAAGTTCGCTATAAAGATGGTCTATTTCTTCTTCTGTGTCGCATGTTAGATAGATTGAGAATGAGGGGGTGAATTCGAATTCGTGAGTGACGTAACTGTCGATACACATGAAGTCTTGTCCTTTTAATGAGAAGAGGGCTTGAATAACGGTGCCTTCTGGTCCGGGTCCTTCTGCGCCGTATCGCGATATGCTTTTGATTTCAGAGTCCTCAATTAAGCTTGTATAAAATGTCATTGCTTCTTCGGCTATTCCGTTTTGGAACATGAGAAATGGGGTTACGTTTTTCATAAGGATCGTCCCTTTCTATAGGAAATCATTTTTGGACTGTGTTGCGCTTACTTCTCATTATAACAAAGGGGTTGATTGTCGATGGAGAACAGAGTAACGCCTTTGTTTGATTGTGATTATGATCGGCTTTTAGCAAAAAAACTGATCCTCACTGAATCAGTTGGCCGCTAAGCTAAATGCAAAGAACTTTGTTCCCCCACTCTGCTTAGCTTTGAGTACTTTTTGACCATTCTCATGTCATGTCAGACTTATGACTCACTTTTAAGACCAAGTCTTAATAATCCTTATCAATTACTTCCTCATTCGTTATACTTTTCATGGAAGTACCCTCACAAAATATTACATTTAAATACAAGATTCTACAAAATTCACTTTACATGAAATGCATGCAAGGAGTTGAGATCTATCTTTTACTATCGCTTGAACTTTAAGAATGGGGTTAGCTACTATTTTAAATCAACAACCTATCTTGAAAGTCCACATAGAATCATTCAATACGCTGTCACTGGTGGCTTTATGCACAAAAATGACAAATCACTAGTGTTCACAGCACGAAGAGTTCGCTCGGACCAAGTCATTGAGCCAGTCAATCTCGTATAGAAGTTAATCTGCAGAAGTCCTTAATGAGGGTACTTCTGTTCTGTGTTATTCCTACTTTTTTCGATAGACCACACGTGTGCCACAAATCATGTCATGCAACGCTTTTTTATCTTCAGTAAATCCAGCCATGATAAAACCAATGTAGAAGATGATTCCGGAAAGAATCGTAGCAAAAAAACGACCAATCGAACGGCCAATACCTATTTTCTCGTGATGTATGGACAGTACCTGTATGCCTACAATCAATTTACCTGGAGTTCCTTTGTATTTACTTGCCGTTAAATATATGATGAAAACAACGGAATAAATAAACGTAAATGTATTTGCTGATGTTGAGTTGTCGATGTCTCCTGGTGGATCCTGAAAAATATACGATAAAATAAGTCCAACTATCGCAACAATAAAACCATCGATTAATGTTGCTACAAACCTAATCCAAAATCCAGCCGGTTTATAATCCATTATTACCCATTCCTTTACTATTTCATTGCTTTCATTTTACAGTAAAGTTATGAAGTTTTTATAAAAATATGTTTTATTTTAGGGAGTTTTCTTTATGCCTTAGCTAGTACCCATAGAAGAGGTTGCCGTTGCATACCAAGAACTTGCAGACTTAGCCGTGGAGCTAAGAGATGAGATTTAGAGATTTAAGGTGGAAGAATGTTATTATGTAAAACAATGCGCACACACTCCCAACCAGTTTTCGCGCATCTCTTTTTTTGAGCACTGCTCTTTGGTTTTTGAGCATTCTCACTATTTTTGAGCACCGTACTCGATTTTCCGCGCACCACTACTCAATTTTTGAGCATTTTCAGTATTTTTGAGCATATCCATCAAATATTTGAGCGCATCTACCATATTTTTGAGCCCTCTCATCTATAGATAGTCAGCACTCCCAATAGTCACTAATAAAAAAATAGCGCACCAGGACTCCTCCCAAGTGCGCTATCTTTTATTTTTTTGCAGCCTGAATAGTTGTGACAAAATTTTTGGCATGGTCCGTTATGGCATCCCAGTTATTGTCCTCTACCCATTCATTTTTAAATAATGATCCGCCGGCACCTACTGCAATGGCACCTGCTTTAATAAATTCTTCTACGTTATCAATGGAGACTCCACCAGTAGGCATAATGGAAATATGATTAAGTGGGCCTTTAAAGCCTTTGATAAATTTGCTTCCTACTGCGTCTGCTGGGAAAAACTTTACGATATCCGCTCCCCAAGTAACTGCCTGTAATGCCTCAGTTGGTGTAAAGACACCCGGGATGACTACTCTGCCGTAGCGATTAGCTACTTCGATTGTTTCTTTGTCGAGTGCTGGGGCAAATAAGAAGGAAGCTCCTGCTTGTACGGCTAAAAGTCCTGCTCCGGCATCTAGTACGGTACCTGCGCCAACAGCTGCCTTGCCTTTATATTTTTTTGATTCTGATTTGATTAAATCCAATGCGTCTTCTGAATCCATTGTGATTTCCATTACCCGGACTCCACCGTCATACAATGAGCTAATTAGTGCTGGCACTTTATCTGCGGGAATGCCTCTAATGACTGCAACCAGACCTGTTTCTTTTATCCATTGAAGCGTCTCTAATCTTTCAATCATCTAACCACGTCCTTTTTCTTACTGAAGTCAATCACTTGCTGTCTCTCAGGTAGTCCTTCAATATCACCTTGAATCGTAATGACTCTGGCTCCGACTACGTTTCCTCTTAAAACAGCCTGCTCAAGGCTTATTCCATCTAATAGACCGCTAAGCAATCCTGCTGCAAATCCGTCTCCAGCACCGATTGGATCAACGATATGGTCGACTTTTACACACTCGACAAACCCTGAATTAGAGCCATCTAAGAAATATGTACCATCTGCACCATTTTTGATGACTGCCTGGTTGACCCCCATCTTTTGCAGAGTCATAAGATAATCTTCCGGTGTGGATTTTTCATTTAGAATAAACTCCAAGCTCATCAATTCCAGGGATAAACAAGTCAGACAGCTTGATCATTTCAAGAATTGTTTCACGGGCACTTTCTTTATCATTCATTAACTTATAGCGTAAGTTTGGATCAAAGCTTACAAATACTCCATTTTCTTTAGCGGATCTCATCGCTTTTAAGGTCATGTCTTTACATGATTCACTTAGAAGCGGTGTGATTCCCGTGACATGAAGGATCTTTGCATTTTTAATATAATCCAAGTCAATCCAATCAGCATCCATTTTACTTGCGGCCGAATGTGCTCGGTAATAATAAACATGGTGCTCGTCACTTTTAATTTTTTCTTTTATAAATAAACCTGTTGGGGCGTCATCTCGATAGAGAACTCTCGACACGTCAACTCCTTCTCCTCGAAGCAGTTGAACGATAAATTTACCGAACTCATCATTGCCAAGCTCGCTCATCCAGGCTGACTTATGTCCAAGCCTGGTGAGTCCGAGCGCAACATTAGATTCAGCGCCTCCGATCCGTTTCTTAAAGTCATCTACGTATCTGAGAGGACCTGAAGTGGCGGCATCAAAGATAAACATCGTTTCCCCAAATGTTACAACTTCCTGATTCATGCCGTATCTCTTCCTTTCTTTCTTTTCTTAATAATGGAACTGATAATCGGCAGGAATAATGAAATAATACCGAGTGAAATAAGTGTTGCTGCAATTGGTCTTGTGAAGAAAATGCTAAACTCTCCCTGCGAAAGCACAAGTGACCTTCTAAGCTCACTTTCTGCCATTGGCCCAAGTATTAAAGCCAGTACAATTGGGGACGTTGGAAATCCATATTTCTTCATAAAGTAACCAATCAAACCAAATGCCAAGGCAATATATACATCAAAAATATTATTACTAATCGCATAAGAACCAACGACACTTAGAATTAAAATAACTGGAAGCAGCCAATGAATTGGCACTTTTAATACCTGAGCAAACGCTTTAACCCCGAGTAATCCAAATACAATAATCAATACCGCACAAACAAGCATGCCGGCAAATAATGCGTATACTAAGTCACCGTTCGTTTGGAAAAGCATTGGACCCGGCTGAATGCCTTGAATAATAAATGCCCCTAGCAGGACAGCAGCAACCGCATCACCTGGGATTCCAAGTGTCAAAAGTGGCACCATTGCGCCTCCAGTAACACCATTGCTTCCTGCTTCAGCAGCAGCAACCCCTTTAATATTTCCTTTCCCAAACGAATCTTTGTCCTTCTTCTTTGCAAAACGCTTTGCTTCATTGTAAGAAACAAATGCGGCAATATCTGCCCCGGCACCTGGAATGATTCCGATAAACGTACCAATAATAGAGGATCGGACAATGGTTACCCATAGTGAAAGTGTTTCTTTAATTTTTGGAAGCGAAATGGCAGAGCGCATTTTAGGCTTTTTCTCATCTAATCTTGTTTTGTACTGCATGAATACTTCAGAAATGGCAAACAACCCAATCATAACCGGGATAAAGTTTAAGCCACTAAGTAATGCACCTTGTCCAAATGTAAACCGTGGAAAACTTGTCATCGGATCAAGACCAACTGTCGCAATAATCAGGCCAAACGCTCCGGCTATCAGTCCTTTCACTACGTTTTCTCCAGAGACACTGGAAATAATGGCGAGTCCAAAGAAAGCTAACGCAAAAGATTCAGGTGCACTAAATTGCAAAGCAACCTGTGCAAGCTCCGGTGCGATGAGGATAAGTGCGATCGTACTGATTAAAGAGCCGCAACCGGATGCAATAGCAGCGACCGCTAGAGCTTTTCCTGCTTCACCTTTTCTCGTTAAGGGATACCCATCAAGAGTCGTAGCAGCAGAGGCTGGCGTACCGGGGGTATTTAACAGGATGGCTGCGATCGATCCGCCATAGATTGAACCAAAATAAAGACTGATTAACAACAAGATTCCCGGCACGGGCTCCATGCCAAAAGTAACTGGCAAAAACAAAGCCACTGCCATTGTGGAAGTTAGTCCAGGCATCGCACCAATCACGATTCCTGCTAAAAGCCCACCTATAAGTGAAAAGAAGATTGCAGGTACTAATAACTCTGAAAATCCATTTAATAATTCGATCATCGCACTCTCTCCTTAATAAAGCCATCCATGAGGTAGCGGTACATTTAAAAGCCACTCAAACATGAAGATGATAACGGCTGCTATGGCAAGGGAACCTACTGCAGCAGCCTTGATTCCACTTTTTTTACTCATGATTAAAATCGTAAAGACGATGATAGCTGTAGAAACGAAAAAACCTAAGAAATCAACTAAAATGACATAAAGTAAACTGAGTCCAATGATCGACCAAGGGGAACCTTTTCCCCCTTCAGGCTCATTACGTGACGGCGCAATGATCAAGAACAACGCCAGTCCAATTAACAAACATGCCATAATAATTGGAAAGAACCCTGGTCCAGTCAGTTGGGCTGGATTACTCGGAAACCCAAGCGAAATAACGAGTACAATTGTTCCAAATGCGACTAAAATGATGCCTATAATTCTATCTGCAGTCAGCACAGCGGCGCCTCCCGTTCTTTAATTTGAAAGTCCAAGGTCTGAAATCAAGTCACTAAACAAATCATCCTGGCTTTCCATTAGACTTAAAAATTCTTCCCCAGATGCGACTTTGTATCCTAAGTTCAACTTTTCAATCTCTTCTCTAAACTCATCCTTTTGACCAACAGCGATAAAGTACTCTTCCATTTGTGCTACGATCTCATCTGGTGTTTCGGTTGGTACTGCTAAGCCTCTCCACGTTCCTAATGAAATGTCATAGCCTACTTCTTTTAAGGTTGGTACATCTTCGTGTGTCGCTAATCTTTCATCAGCCATGACACCTAATACTTTTAGGTTTCCTGCTTCAACCTGAGTTTCAACTTCACCTGGACTAACGGATACAGCATCAATATGTCCGCCCATTAGAGCCGTGATTGCTGGTGCTGCCCCTTCATATGGAACATAGTTGAACTCAACGCCAGCTTCTTTAGCCAAGCCTGCTGCTGCAAGATGCCAAATAGCTCCACTGCCTGAATTACCTACATCTAAAACGTTCGACTCTGCATCAGCAAGGAATTCCTCAATCGTATCCCAAGGTGCGTCAGCCTTAACTGTAATCGCTGCCGGATCTTCATTTAATTGAACAACCGGTCTGAATTCGTCATACGTAAAATTCGCAAGTCCCTGCTGCGGAAGCGTTAACAATTCAACCGTCACCATACTAACCGTATAACCATCGGGATTTGCTGACACACCATTTTGCATGCCTACAGCACCACCGCCGCCTTCACGATTAACAACCGCAACACCTTGATCAATGTCTTCTTTAAGCAGTTCAGCAAAGCTTCTTGCAAGAATATCAGTTCCGCCCCCAGCAGAGTAAGGAACCATGATCTCTATATTTTTTGAAGGATAGTCCTCTGCACTTTCCCCAGATGACCCATTTCCTCCGCATGCTCCTAATAATAAGACTGTTGATAAACCTAAACCCGTCCATAATTTATTCAAGTAACCCATCCCCTTTTCACTTTCGTTCCTTATTAAGGAACGACGTTCTCTGATTTTATTTAAAAAGAAATCAGCGGAAAGCGCCGATCGCCTTTGAAATTAAGTTTGCTGTGTGAATCAAAATTGGTTTTAATTCTTCAATCTTCTCATCTGACATTCGATCAATCGGACCAGTTACACTTATCGCATTTTCAACTTTTCCTTCATGATTCCAAATCGGCGCTGCTACACAGCGAATACCTAATTCATGCTCTTCATTATCCAAGGCGTAACCTAACTGTTTAATTTGACTTAATTCTTCCCTGAAAGCTTCTTCAGAGGTGAAAGTATGAGGTGTATATCCCTCTAATTCAGCCTGATGAAAATACTTTTTCAACTGAGCTTCATTAAAATGAGCTGCAATGGCTTTGCCTACACCCGTACAGTGAATAGGAGCCCGTTTGCCTGTTCTGGAGAAGATTCGTATCGTCTGATTCGGTTCGACTTTATCAATGTAAACCATTTCAAAACCGTCTAACAGAACAAGGTGAGTGATTTCTCCTACCTTTTCCACCAATTCCTCTAAAAGCGGATGAGCTTCTTCAACTATGTCAGTCGTATCAATCACATAAGATTTTATTTCTAAAAATTTCAAACCTAATCGATATCTTTGCTGATCAACTGTTCTTCTTACATAATGCTTGCTTTCTAATGAAGAGAGTAAGCGATGGGCAGTGCTCTTTACGACTCCAATTCGATTCGCAATTTCTGTTACCCCCAACCCTTTCGGATGCTCTTTCAAAATATCAATAATCTCTAATGCACGATCAACTGCTTGAACCAACTGATTATCACCTACCTGCGAACGTTCCTTATTACGGAACGGCGTTTCTTTTAACTTCAATCCAACTATAATTGAATATGAAAACGGTGTCAATAATAGTTTTAACGTTTTAATAAAATTGGCTGTTTTGCCAGTAGACTAAACTGAAAGAAGGCGCATGCCCCAACGTTCCTCGCGGATTTGCACCTCTTAGTTGGTGAACATTCCAAGCATGAAAAGTAACCTCATAACAAAACCTGAAGTCATTCTTAAACAAACGTTTATTTACTTGTTCTCATATAGCTATTAGAAAAGATCGACAAAAATATGATGTATTCTGCTTTGCATTGTGAAATAACCAATCAAATTTCGTGTATCTCATTTTTTTGAGCACCCCACCTCAGTTCCCGCGCATTTTTCAGATTTCCGCGCACCGATCCTCAATTCCCGCGCATTTTCAGGTTTTCCGCGCACCCCACCTCCATTCCCGCGCATTTTCAGATTTCCCGCGCACCGAACCTCCATTCCCGCGCATTTTCAGATTTTCCGCGCACCGAACCTCCATTCCCGCGCATTTTTCAGATTTCCGCGCACCCCACCTCCATTTCCGCGCACCCCACACCGTTTTTGAGCACCGAACTCTGGTTTTTGAGCATTCTCAACTTTTTTGAGCATCGTCATCAGTTTTTTGAGCACCCCACCCTTTTTTTTGCGCATTTTCAATATTTTCGAGCACCGCCATCAGTTTTTTGAGCATCTAACCCCGTTTCCCGCGCACCACCAAAAAACCCAGCCTAATCAACTCAGGCTGGGTTCGACTTATACTGTTTGAGATTCTTCAATTACTTCTACTAGTTTGCCTTTCACGATTAACCGCTGCTCTCCTGACATCGTGCATGTGATTAGAGTAATTTCCGCTTCCTCTGAATCATCTAGTACGTCCAATTGAGTTGGCTCTACGATAGAAATGCTGTTCACTTCATAAATATAGGTTTTCCCTTCAGAGATGAGTCGAACTTCATCGCCGTCACTTACATTGGATAATTGTCTAAAATGGCGATCCCCGCGATAGCCGCGGTGTCCGGCTATGCTGAAATTCCCTTCGCCTGGTGTTTGGTTTTCACTGACTTGAGTTAAGGCAATAGCTAAGTTTTCTTCTGTTGTTTCGTCTAGTACGTATTGTTCTAAGTCAATGGACGGAATGTCTAATGTCATTACGTTCTCGAGCTCTTCTTTGCTCCATTGTGTTTCTAATTCTTGGACGGAGCCGTTAAGAGGATCAACTTCTAATGAAGCAAGCGCACCCTCTAGTGCAGATACGCCTTTTGATTGCTGCCATTCATTGTAGAGAGGAATGGATACAAACACTATTCCCACTAAGATGAAGATCAATCCGATGAGTGACTTTCCTTTTATCAAGAGAGCTCCCTACTTTCCGGTTACTTTTCTTGAACGCTTGCTTTGAATCATGAACCCTGCACCGATCAAGATGAGCATCATTCCTGCAAATAGGTACAGCAGATACGTTTGCTCTCCAGTTTGTGGAAGGGTACCAGCTTTCGATCCTGATGCAGGAGTGGCTGCTCCTAATTTTGGACCACTTGTACCTGATGCTACAGGAATCAATGTATTCGGGCTCTTTATAACTGTCGATTCTGTTTGAGTCGGTGGTTCAGTTGGCTCTCCCGGTGTTCCCGGTTCCCCTGGTTCTCCTGGCTCTCCCGGCTCTCCCGGCTCTCCTGGCTCTCCTGGCTCTCCTGGCTCTCCTGGCTCTCCTGGTTCTCCTGGCTCTCCTGGCTCTCCTGGTTCTCCTGGTTCTCCTGGTTCTCCTGGCTCTCCTGGCTCCCCTGGTTCTCCCGGACTACCCGGCTCCCCTGGCTCTCCTGGCTCTCCTGGCTCCCCTGGTTCTCCCGGACTACCCGGCTCTCCTGGTTCTCCTGGTTCTCCCGGCTCCCCTGGCTCTCCTGGCTCTCCTGGCTCTCCTGGCTCTCCTGGCTCTCCTGGCTCTCCTGGCTCTCCTGGCTCTCCTGGCTCTCCTGGCTCTCCTGGCTCTCCTGGCTCTCCTGGCTCTCCTGGCTCTCCTGGCTCTCCTGGCTCTCCTGGCTCTCCTGGCTCTCCTGGCTCTCCTGGTTCATCTGATGTGACAGTGTTGGTGATCTGGATTTCGATTATTTCTTTATTGCCTTTTAGTACCTCGACTAGGTGAGGTGTTGGGTCTAGTTCGTATCCGTTTGGTGCTTTTGTTTCGACAAAGACATAGGTGCCTGGTGCTAGGTCTTCATGGATTTCTCCATTTGTATCCGTTTGGAGGTTTGCTTTTATGATGTTGCCATCTGCGTCCTCTAAACGGAACTCTGCTCCGGCTAGTGTAAGTGTTTGGTTGTCTTTGTCTACTTTAATTAGGACAACTGAACCGTTCTCCAAAGTATTTTCCATCGACCTTTCTGCTGCAACTTGTTGTCTTTTTCAATGGTAAATAAAATTGGAGTCTCGTCTATCACATAGTGTTCTGGTGCTTTTGTTTCGACAAGTTGATAGTCACCTGGAGCAAGCTGGTCAATCTTGATTTGACCATTCTCGTCAGTCACTAAACCTGTTTGTACTTCTGCGCCGTCTTTATCGAGAAGGGCAAATTCGGCTCCTGCTAAATAAAGTGTGGCGTCCGCTGAATCGGTTTTTGTAAAAATAAATGATCCTGGTGTCAGCGTATTTTCCGCTTGGATCACAAGCGATTGTTCCTGACCTTTTACGATCTCAAATGCGTATGGCTCATCACTCAGGTCGTATCCAACCGGTGCTACAACTTCGATAAATTGATAGCTTCCTGGTTTTAAGTCACTCACTGTGATGCGTCCGTTCTCATTCGTTGTTAATTCTTCTGCAACTAATTCTCCATCTAATGTTTCCAGACGGAATTCTGCTCCTGCAAGTACTGTAGAGTCTACATCGTCTACTTTTTCAAGGACAACAGAGCCGTTACTTAATGTGTTCGTTGCTGTCACAACAAATGCTTGATCTTGCCCTTTTTCGACGATTACTTCATATTCAGTATCATCCAGCACATAATGCTCAGGTGCTTTCGTTTCCACAAAGTAATACGTGCCTGGGACTAAGTTTTCAACAACAATGCGTCCATCTTCATCTGTAACAAGATTTTCGTGGACAGTTTCACGATCTGCATTCACTAATTTGAACTCGGTTCCTGCAAGTGTGACATCTGGATTGTCAGCATCTACCTTCACTAATACCACTGAACCTGGTGTTAGCGTGTTGGTAAATGTCTTTTCAACCACTGTTTGCAGACCTTTTTCAATGGTAAAAATAATTGGTGTCGCGTCTTGCACATAATTGATTGGTGCTTTTGTTTCGACTAATTGATAATCACCCGGAGGTAACTGACCAATCGTCAACTGACCATTTTCGTCTGTTACGAGTCCTGTTTGCAACTCGTTACCAGACTCATCAAAAAGTGTGAATTCTGCGCCTTCAAGTGCAACCTCACCATCTACTGAGTCCACTTTTGTTAATGTAAACGAACCTGGTGTTAACGTGTTCTCCTTGGCTAGAAGAGGAATCTCATCCTGACTGCGTTCCACCGTCACCGGAATTGGTGTGGCATCCGGCTCGTAGCCGAACGGTGCTTCTACTTCAACGACTACATAATCTCCTGGCAACACATTTGTAAAGATTAGTATTCCTTCTTCATTTGTCACTTCTGTTGCGACTATAGCCCCATTTTCATGACGAAGCTCAAATGTCGCTCCAGGAAGGACGATAGAAGAATCGAGACTGTCGGTTTTCACTAATGACACCTGACCGCGAATCAGTTCATTGGTGACCGGCACTTTTTCGATTGTTGTCTTCTCGCTGCGCTTAATCACAAATGTAATTGGCGTCGCATCTACAACAAAATCAGTTGGTGCTTTTGTTTCCACAAAGTAATAACTTCCTGGTGCAAGACCTTCCACAACCAGTTTACCTTCCTCGTTTGTTACAAGTTTTTCTTCTAAAAGATTATCTTCTGCATCAAACAAGCTAAATTCTGCTCCTGCTAATGTTTCACTTGAATCATGTTTGTTCACTTTCAACAATTCCACTGATCCTGGAACAAGCGTGTTTGTTGCTTTGACGATTCTCACTTCATCTTGACTCTTTGTAATTTCAAATGGGTATGGCTGATCATTCAGTACATAGTCAATTGGAGCATTGATCTCCACGAACTGATATGTCCCTGGCTTCAAATCACTCACAACAATCCGGCCATTCTCATCTGTTACGAGCGACTCTTCAATAACTTTTCCATCCGATGTTTCTAATCGGAATTCAGCATCTTTAAGTTTCTCACCTGATCCATCGTCTTCTTTTTCAAGTACAACCGATCCTGTAATTAACTTGTTCTTCGCTGTGTACGTTGCGGATTGCTCCTGGCCTTTTTCAACCACAACTTCAATTTTGGACCCATCTAACTGATAATCCGCTGGTGCCTTTGTCTCTACAAAATAGTAGGTACCCGGTGCCAGATCTTCGACAACGATACGGCCATTCTCATCCGTGACAAGATCTTGCTTAATGATCTCGTCATCTTGATCAACAAGCTTAAACTCGGCTCCAGCTAACACAACCGATTCATCATCCTCATCGACTTTCACTAAAGCAACTGAACCTGGTTTTAAAGTGTTTGTAACTGGAACAAGTTCAACTTCCACTTGCCCTCGCTCAATCGTAAATGCAATCTTCTCATCACTTGCAAGATAATGCTCTGGTGCACTTGTTTCTACAAAATAGTAATCTCCTGGCTTCAAATCATGGACTTCAAGCAGCCCCTTCTCATCTGTGACAAGCTCAGTTTGAAGCTCTTTATCATCACTTGTGTAAAGGCTGAACACAGCGCCTGCAAGGGCCGTTCCATCCTTGTCATCTGCTTTTTTCAGTAAAACAGAACCTGGAATAAGGTAGTTCTTCACATTCGTTTCAAACTGAACCTTGGTTTTTTCACTTGGCTTAATTTCAAATGAAATCGACTCTATCAGCTTTTCATAATGCGCAGGTGCCTTTGTTTCCTCTAGCTCATACTTACCTGGTGCTAGACCTGTAATCTCAAGGTACCCGGCTGCGTTGGTCTCAAGTCCCTCACGTACCGTTTCACCTTTTTCATTCAATAGCTTAAACACAGCCCCAAGCTAGAGGCGTCTTATCATCACCATCAACCTTCTTAAGCTTCACGCTTCCTGTTACAAGTGTGTTTTTCTTATCCGGTAGTTTTAACGTGTCTTTTTCACCGGCTTTCACAGTGAACTCAATTGGTGTGGTATCCAACTGATAAAATTCTGGTGCTTGTGTTTCAATCAATTGGTACTCACCCGGACGAAGATTTGTTAGTTCAACCACGCCGTCCTCATTTGATGTTACGTGCTCTTGAATCACCTGACCGTCTTTTGTAACTAGCTTAAAGACTGCACTTTCTAGCCCTTTTCCAGTAACAGAATCCACTTTCTTAAGCGTTGCAGATCCTTTTAGAATTTCGTTGGTCTTCTGAACCTTTACGACTTCCGTTTGGAAATCTTCAATTGAAAATTTAACCGGTTCCGCGTCAAGAATGTAGCCTGATGGTGCTTTGGTTTCAATGAAACGGTACTCGCCTACTTCAAGATCCTCGTAGCGTAGCTTCCCGTTTTCTACCTTAAGCCCTTCTGCCACCACTTTCCACGTGCCTTCGTCTTTGTGCTCAAGTTGGAACTCCGCGCCATCTAACGCTTCGTTTGTTTCTTGATCCACTTTTGATAGCTCAACATGTCTAGTAATCTTTTTGTTTTCAACTTTTAGATTTTTATTGCCATCAATCTTCACGACCTCTTGATCTTGAAGCCCAATTACATACCCAACCGGTGCTTGCTCTTCAAGCAAAATGTAATTGTCATAACGAAGATTCGTGAAGCGTGCTATTCCGTCCTCGTCCGTGACAACGCTACGAATGGCGATACGTCCCTCACTATCGTACAGCGTGAACTTGGCCCCAGCTAATTTCTCGCCAGTCTCTGCATCTACCTTTTTCACTTCAAGACTGCCGCGTTCACCGCTTCCGGTACCGCCACCTGTTGTGAGACTTACTTTAATGCTTTTGCTAGATTCCACTGTTTCAGTCGTGATATTTTCCCCATTAAACTTCGCCTTATTTGTAATGGTCTCGCCATTATCTGCGTTGATGTAAGACTGATACTCTAAGATGTAGGCTGATGTGATCTTGTTGTTAAACGAGAGATCAAATCGTTGTGATCCATCCTCTTTTGTCTCAATTTTCAGCTCGTAGTCTTTGCCTTTCTCAAGCAAAGCCCCTTTTGAGACATTTCCATTTGCTGCTACATTCGTTGAATACAGCTTAAATGAATCCTCTAGTAAAATCTGATTGCTTCCCTGCTCGTCATTCACCACCGCATTGGAAACCGTAGATTGTGTAAAGTTGATATCAATCTTCCAATTAATCAGCTTCCCGCTTTGTCCACCTGTTTTATTGACGTAGCTTCCACCGTGGTTAACACTTACGCGTGCATCAAGGTTCAATGCTTTCCCGGTATCACTCGTGACAACGGCACGGTTGTCATAAAAGTTCTTAATTAATTGATCCTTTAAATCTGTTTTGTACTCAATCCAGTAAGCTCCTGTTTGTTCTCCGTTAAACGTAACAACAAACTTCTGGTCGCTAACAATGAGTTCATAATCTTTGCCTGCTTCGAGCTGAGCGCCTTTTTTCGCTCCGTTCCACCATGTTTCAAATTCCATTTTATAGACTTTGATTGTGTCAGGAAGCAGCTGCTGATTTCCTTGAATTTCATCAGTGACTACAATGTTGTTTTGCTTACGCAAATCGTAGTTCACACCGACATTCCAAGTAATTTCCTTTGTTTGAGCATTATATGAACCATTCTTAAAACCATTGTTCTGAGTGTACTCATCCGGCCAGAACTCAGAGCTAGCTTCTTTATCCTGGGTTTTACCTTGTTCATTCTTCCAACTAACATTAACAGTATTCTTAAACGACCTCTTACCTTCTATTAAGTTCTCAAAGTAAAAGTACGTCGTGTATCGAATATCATGTTGATGTTCAATATCTTCTTTAAAGGTTAAGGTATACCCATCATCAGTTGCGACAACCGTATAATCTGTTCCCTCTTTCAGTTCCTTGTTAGTAGCCACATTCTTAACATAAAAACTACCTTCTTTTAAGGTGAGCCCCTTGTGATTAAAGGTATCGTTAAGCACAACTTCCTTCATCTTGTGGGAATCTCTGTTAATACTAATGTGCCAATCTACTGTTTTATCTCGGTAGTTTCCATTATTGTGCCATTTGTTGATAACAACATGGTTAATCCCTTGATTTGAATCTTTTGATTTGTCTCCAACCGTTACCTTGTTATTGATATTCCCGTTATCAATCACTCGGTCATTCGATTTTGTCTGATAGGTAATCTTGTATGCCTGGTTAATATCTTCAGTAAACTGTAGATCAAATCCATTTCCTTTTGGTGTAACTGTGTAGTTTGAAGCTACTTTCTTAACAGACTCACGACCATTCTCGTCAATCTCGATCTGTTCTACTTTAATCGAGTCCTCCAATAATCCATGAGAGCTTGAAAATTCATCTTTCAATAATGCGTCCTTCTGACTTATGGAGCGCTCATTGTAATTGTATTTGATCTCCCATGTAATGGTTTGAGTATTCGGGTTGTAGTTTGCACTCCGCTTCTCAAGCGGTTGACCACGTTTCGTCCCAACCGTCGCCTGCGCCTTCAGATCATCTTGGTTGGAGCTAGTTAAGACAACATCATTCTTGTAAGTCGTCGCTTCGCTATCCGTGATTTCTGTGTCATATACTACTCGATAGGCATTATTTAACTCTTCCTTAAACGCAATCTCAAAAGGACTTTCTTTCAAAGAATACTTACTTGAATCAAGCTCTTCTCCTTGGCTGACACTGCCATCAACGTTCACATTTAACTTGTAAACTTTCACTGTGCCAGGTGAGAGTGCTAGATTATCTTCCAAGAAATCCTTCAAAACAGCATTTTGTAAGGTAGACATCGACTTATTAAAATCAACTGTCCAACTAATACTTTGCGCATTGTACGCGCGATCGGCAGCTCCCTTTTTATCGATCTCGCTTCCACCTGGTGTTCCAAACAAGACAGGAATCTTCGCAATCACTTCATCAAAGATTTCAAAGATGATCTCGCGTTCCACGGTTCCTTCAAGCTTTTCTTTAATTTTTGTTTGGAAAAACAGCGTTCCTTTTATATTGGATAATTGTTCAATGGTTTCATTAAATGTCACAACGACGGTGTTATCCATCGCAAGTGTAAATGTTCCTACACTGTCGCCATCAAAGTCTAGGTTACCCGACACTTCGTTAAAGACTTCAAACTCTTCAGGCAATTTAAACGTGAATGTGGACCCGCTTGCATAACCATGTCCGTTTGGTAATGCCCAGTCCATATAAATGTTTGCCACACTTCCGCGTACTGGACGATAGTCAGGATTCTCATCCCGGTGAATAGGTTGGCCCTCTGCGTTTTTCAGTTCAACATTTGTGATGATGTTTTGTTCAATTTCAGAAACAACTGCTGCGATTGTTACTTCTTCATCTTCAGCTTGATCTTCCTCTTGCTCTTCTTTCGTTGCTTCAGAAGCCTCATCTTTCTCAGCTTCTTCTTCTTCAGTTACTTCTTCTTGCTGCTCTTCGTCTTGCTGTTCTTCTTTTACTTCTTCCTCTGTTCCTTGTTCTTGCTCATCTTCTTTTACTTCTTCTTCAACCGTTTCTTCCTGATCTTCTTCCTTTACTTCCTCATCTACCGCTTCATCTTCCTTTACTTCTTCCTTTACTTCTTCCTCAGCTACTTCTTCTTGCACCTCTTCAGGCTGCTCTTCGCTTACGTCTTCAGTGGCTTCTTCTTCAATTACTTCTTCTTCCTCAACCACTTCTTCAAACGTAAGACTAAGCACTTGTTCAGCTGTGCTCCATTTGAAGGAAAGCTCGTGTGCTCCACTAAGCTCTTCTACTTTCTCCTGGTTCCACTCTGAGTCCAAGCTGATAAAACCTTCAACATTTTTCTCTTGAGGGAGAACGGTCAGTGCAATCGTTTGGTTGACCACTTCGTAGGTACCGATCACGGTTCCTTCGTCTGTATGTATGTCACCTGCTGATTCTCCTGTAAAAGTCACTTCCTCAGATACTTCCACTTGCTCTGTAACATCGTCCCCACTTGCCTCGCCAGAAATCGTGACGAGTGTCTTGAATGATTCTTCTTTTGAGACGTTCAGCTCCCTTAATGATGTCTCATTCCCATTTACCAAATCAACCACCAGGTTAAGCTCATTGCGATCATCTTTTGTCTCTGCCATCGCAATACCTGAGCTAGCTAAAGTAGGTTGGAAGATAAAAAGAAGAATGAGTAGGAGTATCATCCCTTTTTTCTTCATAAATATTCCTCCTTAATAAGTTTTCAGACCTATTATAATCGTACAAAATTGACCATAATAGCATTACTTTTGAACTTGTAAGAATGAGTTATTTAGACCTATACATATTTTTCATTTCTGTGCCCATTTGCTTATACCCTCCATATTTCCTCCGCATTTTACATATCTTCCTATCCAGGAATCATTAACCACTCCTTTATACCTATTTTAAAAAGTATCAAAAAAGAACGAATCCAATTCGAATGTTCCCTCAAAATCGGGACCATTTACTCAAAATTTAGAACAAAATTAATCTATTCATTTTTAAGCCGATATATACCTTAATTCGAATTCATTCGAGCCAAAAAATAGAGAAAGAGAGTGATAGGTGGTTGAGAACAATTAGAGGAAAGCTATTCAGTGTGTTTGGGGTTGTACTTTTTTTATTTGCGGGGTTGTCCGTATATTTGGTCGTCTCCTTAATCCAAACGAATGACCGTATGGAAACGATGCAAGACGTGGACTTTGAACTCGTTGTCCTTCAGGAACAAATGGCAAATAGTATGAACGATCGATTAGCATTAATTAGAGGGTACATTATCTTTGGCGAGGCCGATTTTTTAGATCGTTTTGAAGCGGTGAACGCGCGAATTGCTGAAACGAAGGAGCAATTAGTGACCTTATCTTCTAATGAACAACTACTCACTACCATTGAAAAATCAGAGCAATGGCTTGAGATTATTGAAACGGAAGTCCTACCTGTTTATAATGCAGGCGACACTGAAACAGCCAACGAGGTTATGCGTAATTCTACAACGATGATCGCACGTGATATTACAAGTAACTTTCAGGAACTAGCGGAAAACCGTCGCAATAGTATGGACGCAAGCTTTAATACCAACAAAGAAGAACTTCAGACGATGCAGACACTGGTTATTAGTATTGTCAGCTTTACAGCTCTTATCATGATTGTCCTAGTTTTATGGCTTGCGAGATCTATTACCAGACCATTAAAACAACTTGTAAATGAAGCTGAACTCATTGCCAATGCCGACCTTTCCAGTCCGCCTGTTCAAATCAAAACGAAAGATGAGCTCTCTCTACTCGGGTCTTCATTTAATGAAATGAAAGCCTCACTCCAACAACTCATCGGACAAACGAGAAGTGTAGCAGAAAATGTCGCGGCTACCTCACAACAGCTTTCAGCCAGTTCAGAAGAAACATCAGCGGCAACGAATCAAATAGCAGATACCGTACAATCTTTAACACATACAGCCGATACAAGTGTGACCCTTTCAAGCGAGAGCATGCAGGCTTCCACACTTATGGAAGAAAAAGCGCAACATATTACGCAAGCAACCCAACTAATGAAAACGGATTCCGAGGAAATGGGCACTCGCTCTCAAGAAGGACGAAATTCGGTCGCACAAGCGATTGAACAAATCGAGTCCATTAATCAAACAGTGGCGTCGTCATCTAAGACGATGAACCTACTTGATGAGCAAGTAACCGAAATTAGCTCAATCTTAGAATTAATTACATCCATATCTGATCAAACCAACCTATTATCGTTAAACGCAGCCATCGAAGCCGCTAGAGCCGGTGAAAGTGGCAAAGGCTTTGCTGTCGTAGCAGGAGAGGTCCGTAGCCTCGCCGAGCAATCCAAAGCTTCCGTTACACAAATCGAAGCTATGATTAAAGGAATCCAGCAACAAGCCAAATCAGCAGCAACCGATATGCAAAAAGGTACAAGTGAAGTGGAAAAAGGCACACAAATGATCAAAGGCGTCGACCGATCCTTTGCAGCCATCTCCACCTCCATCGATAAAGTCACAAACCAGATCCAAACCGTCTTCGCCTCGGCCGAAGACATCGCCAAACAAACATCACAACTAAAAGGTCACATCACGCAAATGAATCAAGCATCCGTATCCACACTCGCCAGCACAGAAGACGCCGCCGCAAGCACCGAAGAACAACTTGCAGCAATGGAAGAAGTCGCCTCATCCGCGCAAGGATTGGCAGACTTAGCTGGAGATTTGAGAGATGAGATTTCGCGGTTTAAGGTGGAATAAATAAGTAAGTATAAAGAGTGAGCCCCCTACAGTGGAAGTTGGTAGGGGGCTTTTTGCGATGTATTTATGTGCTGAGTCGATGTATTCAGCTTTTTCCCGATGTATTTCTGCTCCGAGTTGATGTATTCATTCTTTTCTCGATGTATTTCTGCTCCGAACCGATGTATTTCTGCCCCGAACCGATGTATTTCTGCCCCGAACCGATGTATTTCCACTCATCTCCTTGGTTGCTGAAGCACAACAAAAAAACAGGTAGAACCCCTAACCCATGGATTCTACCTGCCTAAGCCTTCAACTTTGAATAGAGTAAATATACTAGGTTAGAAACAATCAGCAGAATGATCACCCCAACAAAATGAATGGTCAATCCGTCTCTGTTATCATTTTAACTTAATTGCAGTTTGCATTCTATAAATAGCTAAGCACGATAAAACGACTCTTAAAAAACTCACATATAATTACCAAAAAATTGATTTAACCTTTTGAGAAAGGGTATGGGTAAATATGAATATGTAGGGAGGGGTTCTATTGAAACGCATGTATCTTTTGACTTTTAGCGCATTCTTTATTGTTGGATGTAGCCAAGAGAAAAGTATTGAAGACATTCAGGAGGACTATTCAATTGATCTCACTATACAAGATACAGACGACGTCGATCCAAGTACCATAGCGCAGTTAGATCAAGAACAAGTGGAAGGATTATTAAACCATATAGATGTATTTAAAAAGTATGAGGGCGTAAATGAATTTAGTATTGTTGAACATAGTCATTCGGCTAATCAGCAGATCTATCGAATCGAATTAGATATGCCAATCTCTGACCCTATTAGCGGTTTTGAACTTAAACGGTCTGTTAGATTTGATACGAATGATGATTCCGAACAATTAGAACCTCTCGAGATTAGTTCCTCAGGACATGGGGATGGTGGAGTTGATTGGGTTTCCGACTTGGATCCACTCATTGAGACATCAAGTTCTGAAGCGAATCTTGAGATCTTAGGAGAGTGGCAAGGAGAATTCATTTATTCCGGAGATCTCATCCGGTTTAGTGTACCAAATACTTGGTATATCAACATTTCAGCCGATGATTTACCACGATACTAGATACTAAAAAGCATCTAAGAAGATGCTTTTTACTATCCAGTAAAATTAAGCTTCTTTATTCTCCCACCGGCTCCAACGCCCGCAATTCCTCTTCTGTGAACTCAACCGACCAGTCATTCGGCGCGTTAAATTTCACCACTTCTCCCTGATAGATAAACTCGCCACGCCACTCACCTATCACTTCAATAGACACAATGCCATCTGATGTATTCACAACCGGTTCGACCAACTGCACCCATTCTAAACCCCCGCCACCATTCAATCCAGAGTCTACTTCCCTTGGAATAAAGAAAGAATCGGAGGGTTTGATGTCAAAGTAGATCATTCTCAATAACTCATAATTAGGAATTTCTCTTTCTGGAGCTTCTAGTTGAAGGGTAAAAAATTCTCCTTCTTCGCCATCCATATGAAACAAAATCTCAAAATCAGGCTGCTCGTCCGCCTGATATTCCTCAATATACGTGAGCAATCCCTCAATCTGTTCTTCGTCTAAATTCGCCATTCGATCCGGATCCCGATCACCTATTTCTTCAGTAAAAAACTCCACGGAGTAGTCCTCTTCAAATTCCTCAAGGCTTTTGCCACTGCTGCAACTGGCAAGTATAAACGATAAGACAAGCATGACATACGCACGCTTCATAAACCCTCACTACCCTTCTATTTATACCATTTCCCCTTTTATTTGATCGCTCAACCTATTTTCTGTTAATGTTTACATAGTCTAAAATTAAGAGATGGACTTGTATCAATTTTAGTTAGAGGATAAAGTCACACTGCGCGAACTCGACATGTCGGTTATTACAATAAGGAGGAAGGTTTACTTTGAGCAAAAAAACTATTTTGATTTTAGGAATTGCTTTTATGGCTGTCACCCTTGTCTTTAATCTTTTCTTTCAAACTTTTGTTGGGGATTTATTAATGACCCTTAGTTTCATAGCGTTTTTAGTGGTAGTTATAGGGACTGTATACTGCGTCATTCAGTTTTCAATTAAACTATTCATTTATAATCGAAAGAATCGAAACGATACATAAAACAAGCACATCTCCTCACAAGGAATGTGCTTGTCCCACCGTCTAATACCCCTTAATCGAATCCACAATTTCCCGCGGATACTCCGCCCGCTTAATCCAACGAATATCCTCACCACTCAGATCAAACCATTCTCCCTTTACTCGTTTTCCCTTCCAATATTGGTGAAACAACGTCTCCGTTTTGTGATAATTTTTGCTTTGCAAAGTGTGGATGAGAGTGATGGTTCCTGGCATAATCGTTCCGAAGTTATTGCGAATTCGCTTCTCGACATCGATTGCTTTGCCCACTTTGATAAGATCACTTCCGGAGTCTTTCACAAAATAAATATAACCCGCATCGGTACTCTGAGAGTCATAGCGCTCGCGAATGAGCCCAAGCTCATGCCATTCCTGCACTGGCTGTTTGTCCTTTTTATAACTAGACGATACATGCTTAAGTCCCTTCCACAACAACAGACAAACCACTGCCACCAAAAGAAATTCAGCATGTCATTCATAAGGCTTCACCTCTATGTCCTGATTCATAATACACGGCGAGTACACTCTATCAATCTGGTGAAAGCCTGTCCTCTTTTTGTGTGCGACAAGGGTGCGGTTCTTTTGCAGCAATACATGCGGAGTCGCCCCTCTTGCCTTAAGGGCATTTCGTTCAAGAATCGCCGAGAGAATCGGGAAGTGATCTTGCGCTGATCCCAACAACCCATTAAGATAAATGGTTCGACATGGCAAAACCGCAAACAGCTCACGCGCCACACGCACTAAACAACTATAGACATACGACTCATATAATATGATTCGCTTTGTTTTCGGGAAGTCTCGATAGCGAATCTGCCCTCGTTTGGTCGCATATTCAATCTTTGAGGGGATTACCTCTTCCATTGAGTGGAGGAACACATCACATTCCGCTGTATTCTGGTCGTACTTATGTAAGCTATAGGATTTGGCAATTGTTTGTTCCTGATGAAATGTTGCATGGAGCCTAACAACCTCTCTCCAGACATCTTGTTCCCCACTCATCACTTGTTGAACAAACGGATGGTTCACTTCCCACTCCTTATAAAGCTTCAGATCCTCGTTCGCTGCTTTTCTCTTTCTATACTGCCAATACATTGGCTTTACTTTATGAATGCCAATATACCTTTCTAGCATAGGAGGCTCGTACGATTGAAGCTTCGTTGCCCACACAGCTTCACCTGGCCCAAGTTGACCTTTGTTAAAAGGCTTCAGTGACCTTTGCTGCCAATCGATGGGTTCACACCAGTTCTTATGAAATTCCTCTAATCGCGTAAGAAACGACTCTTGTGCCGAGGTTACCTTGCTACTCATATTCATCACCTTAGCGTAGCTTTTGTAAAATTGGTGCAATTATACATTTAATCACCTGACAAAAAAGAGCCAGGAACTTCAGAATAAGTCCATATTTTTAGTCATATAACATCTGAAAAGGGAAAAAGAAAACAAACAGAACGACAACAAGTAACCCCAAATAAATGGAGAATCGAACCGTTTTCTTAAATTCTCTCATCTTAATTACTTTGATCAGTAGTGCGATGGAAACAAGACCACGAAATAAATAGGAAACTACAGCAAAGGTTACTCCAACATTCGTATCATCCATTCGATCTAAGTAGCTCACCACCCCATACAAAGAGGACACTGCAACAATGCCAAACCACAACCAAAACTCTACAAACAAATAGCTTGTCTTCCTGCTCTCTATCGTCTCTTGTTCCAACTCAGCCACCCCAAGCTAAAAAGTCAAAAAGCCACCCCATACTCTGAGATCGCTCCTTACCACGGAAAATAACCTAATACATAGAGCCGATACAAAATATAGCCACCAATTAGCACAACAAGTAAACCCAAAATGCCTTTCCAACCTAGATCAGCAAGCCCCCCGCCATAACTCCGATTCACGCCATCACTGAAGTTCCCGCCTGCATTTCGTTTTTGTTCTTCAAACCGTAAGCGCTCCCTTCTTTCTTCAGGAGTTTCTTTATCTTGGGGTTTCATCGCTTCATCCACCTTCCGCAGCCTATTGTTGTTCCCGTGACCACTCTCCGCGTGCCTCATCAATTCGATCAATCCGAATGAGCGCACTATCATTATCGTCATCACTGTCGGATCCAATTACGATCTTGTCTGCATCTTCAAAATACGCTTCAAACACGGTATGATACGTTTCGTTACTTGGATGAACAACCTCCATGATAAACGAACCCTCATCCGTATCACTAATCCGATATTCTTCACTACCGCTCATATCTGGCGTATATTGTTCAGTAACAACAGTTTGGTCATCTCTAAAGATTAAGTATTGATCCTGTTTCTCTCCATCAAAGACTGCTTGCCAAGTCCCTAAAATTTTTTCTTCATTCGATTCGCTACAAGCTGTTAATAGAGAGAGTAGAATCACTCCTCCAAAGAAACCTTTCCATCTATCAAGCATGTAAAAGCCTCCCCTCTCCTTCACTCTCCATATCTTACATAAGAGTTGCATAGATAGGTTTAATTCCCTATATTAGCCAAATGAAACATGATTCGATCGTTCGAGACCCTACATCGATCCTTCTCTCCCTTTTAATAAAATAGGATTCTGCTCCCTTCTCACATAGAGAGGGTGTCTTGGATAGCCATCTCGTGTTGTAGAAAGACAATAGACATCCTAGCCTCTCGTTTCCACACACGGCTTAACAAGTAACGATATCTCCTCGTCGTATCTAGAAATGCTTCTGATGAAATATACGTCATCTGCCACCCACTCCTTCACGCAAAAAATCCACCATCGGACGTTTAACGCCTAATGGTGGATTTTATTCGGGTGAGGGTTTCCTTATGATGGACTCGGGATCTTCACGACAAGTTCATTGCTACGAATATCAGGCTAAGCACGATCATCAGTTCAATGGTTTTTTTATATCCAATTATCAGGAATTTAAAACATATTTTGTTTAACCACTAAGCATTCAGGTAAGCAGAAAACAACCAAACGATTAGGGAGGCAAATTGTCTATGGTATCTTTTAAACAGAGAGTTGATCACTCACACTTTAGAACCGTGAGGACCGGTATGACGGTCATGCCAATTATCGCGATCCTTGGTTTTTTAGACCTCATCCCAGTCTCTAATACAGTAGCTTGGTTGTCCCTTGCGGCGTTCATTGTAAGCATTATTATGTATTTCGCAAAGTTTAAAGGAAGAAATCCGACTAAAGACATTAATTAAAGACATTTAAAATAGTTGTCTTTTTTAACTCTTATAAGAAAAATAAAGCTCCCCATACTCCGGATCATACATACAAGGCTCTTTCCTATTATTTATATGAAAGGCCACATTCCGCCCCGCCTCTTCACCGACACGATTATATCCCTCCTGAGTGTAATGAATGCCATCGTCTTTCATTAAATTCAACTGATCCGAAGTCATGCCTGCATAAAGAGTAGACACCAGTGTCGCATGCGGATACGACTTACAAAAGTCAGTCTGTATCTCGATCATTGACTTATAAAGGTCCGTCCCCTCCTTATTCCCAATGCGAATCAAGTAACAACGCTCCACTCCTTGCTCCAGCATCTCCTCAATCATATTGGTAAGCTTCGGCACATAACTACTTTTCGGTACAAGAGCATCCGTCTCTCCTTGACACCACACCATGAACAAACGCCTCACCTCATATCCATTTGACTCTAGCCACTCTTTTGCTGTATGTAATCTATCAATCGAATCATTTAAATAAGGCGTGCCAGGTTGCCATTCATCAATCGAACTCCCGCCCTTTGATGCAGATACCGCCACAATCGGCAGATGAGTAATTGAATAATACTCATTGATAAAAGCCGAAACCAAGGAGCCCGTCTTGATCGTCTCCGTAATACCGTCCTCCTTGTTTTCATTCACACCAAAAGGCTCCGTTACAGGATAAAGTGTTGTCGGATCCGTGATCGCACGAAACTCATACCCATGCCCTTCTGCCACGCTTGGCGCTTCCTCAGCAACGCCTCTCCCCGCGATATTCGACTGCCCCATAAACAAAACTAGATCTACTTTCATCACATCGTTCACCCCTCAAAATAGAAAGCGATTTCAAAAACACCTTGAATACTTCTTCCTAATCCAACTACACTGTAAGAACAGTGTATCTGATAAGGAGGATGTAAGCATTTATTTGCTTTATCTCTGATATACGCAATTACGTTGTGGTACGCGCCCAACGAGATGGAATCAGTAGCTGCTCCCTTGTTTTTAATCTCGCTGTTTTCCTTGATCTTAAGCCTCATAAATAAAAGGCATAAATGGATGTTTGTCGCACTAAATGCAGTTCTACTCCTCATGCCACTATCGTATTTCTCTCTCAGGTTCATCTTTTTTGCTAATCCATAAATTTCAAGCATCCTGAAGGAATTTGTCTAACTATAGCGAATTAATTATGTAAGCGCTTAATTACTTTTCGGAGGGACACGACTATGACTACATACAATCAAGACTTTTCATCAAAACATCTACTAATATTCGGAGACAGTATCGCACACGGCAATGAGAACAACTTAAAATCATTTGCCACCATAGCAGCAGACAAACTATCCATGCCCTACACCAATTACGCAAGAGGTGGCGCAACCATTACAAGCATCCCTCACCTCGAAAATGATCTCCATATTCATATTGAAAAAGCACTCAGCGAAGGCGCCAAGGCCGATTATATCGTTTTTAACGGCATGACCAACGACATCGTCGGATCACGCAATGCTCCACTAGGCGAAGTAACAGAGGGCTACGACAACGAGTTTGATGAAAGCACATTCTGTGGCGGGTTCGAATCCATTTGTAAAAAACTAAAGATAAACTGGCTCGGAGCAAAAGTACTCTATGTCCGTCCCCATAACATGAAATCAAGAGACATAGATAAACAAATTGCGTTTGGAAACAAAGCTCTGGAGGTTTGTAGGAAGTGGAGTATTCCCTATCTAGATCTGTATACAGAAGGTGGATTAAATACGCATCTAGGAGAAATGAACGCTGCATATACGATTAACCAAGACGGGACTCATCCGAATACAGAGGGATATGAATTGTTTTATGTGAATGCGGTTGTGACGAGGTTGGTGGGGGGGTAAACATATTCATTTAATTTTTTGGAAAGAGCTATCAATAATTTTAGGTAGCTCTTTTTTAATCAACACACACAGTTCTCATGTTTTTATATCAACTAAACCAACAAATAATTCGCCTTTAATCGTTAGCCTTACTTTTTTAATATGATTCGGACACTTCTCTTCTGCTTGAACCTCTCACGTTCCACTAAATGTTCTTTGGCATGTTCAACTAAAAGAGTCCGATAGTTTAAATATCGCTTTAATAAGATAAATTGATCGTTAATAGAAAGAGCTAGGAATAAACCATTATTCTCTCTAATAATCTTTTTGATAATTGGTAAATTATTCGTTGTGACCCGATAATTTTCTCTTCCAAACTCCAAGTAGAATAGTCTAAGAATTAATTCTTTTGAAATTCCCAGTTTCGTTAAATCACTTAACTTATTTAGAGTTGCTGGACTTAGTTTAGATCGATCGACTAACTCTTTAGGGAAGAAATCTGTAACTATAAAATCTCGAATCCGAGATTTTGGTAGATTGGTTTCTTCTCTTATATGTTTACATCCATCTTGATACCCTTATCGCTCAATGACCTTTTGAATACAGTAACTCTTATCTTTAATGAGCCATCCCTGATGATAAAGAAGCCAACGCAAAATATGTGTATAGAGGAATTCCTCCGATGGAATTATCAAGACGTGACAGCTAATACGTTCACTTGGCTGGAATGACATATAGGCAAATCGATCAAAACCATCTATTAAATAATATTCGCCATTCCAACATCCTATTAGATACTCATAAAGTCTTCCTTCTTCTTTTTTTACAATGCCACTGATCTTGTTTAGTTTACTCTTGCTCACATCCACATCAAACACTTTTTTAATATTCATCACATTTAAACTTTGTATGCTCCCCATGTCTGCACCTCCTTGCAGAAGTGTATTCATGAAAGAGATTGTCCTAGTTCTGTTATTTTGTATATAGATACCAAATGTAATAATTTTTAGCGAATCTTGCTGTCAAATTCACTTGGGATTAAACTCAGTCATACATGAAATCCAGTTAAGTGTGGTTAATGGAGACCTAAATTATTAATGATAAAAGCTACTCCTATATCACGAGTAGCCTTAGGTAATATCACTTATTTTAAAAAATTCTCACTCGTTCATAGTGGCATCTGTCTCCACTTGCCACCAAACCATAAACGTCCGCCTAACCTGGTAACCGTTCGTTCCAAGCCATACTTTTGCTTTCAGAAGCCTTTCCAGTGCATCATCTAAGTAGGGAGTTCGCGGTTGCCACTCATTAATGGAACTCCCACCTTCTCAAAAAATCCATTTGCAAAAAATTACCACAATTTATATAATAAATATTGCAATGAAAGTATTATAACAGATCATTTTTATCATATAGGGGGAGAATTATAATGGGTAAACCGAATTGGACTGAAATTGAACAGATGAAGGTTGTATGGAATATTGTTGATCGAGGATTGCTAAGAACAGAGGTCCGTTCAGAAGAAAGAGTAACTTTAAGGAAAAAGATTGCAATTGATTTACTCAATGATCCTGATTTCTCGAATAGACATTCTGCTGAGAAACCTCAAGACACAGTTGAGCAGCATATCAATGCCTGGTTGGGTTATATTGAAGGAACTCGCGAGAAAAAACCCCCACGTGTTATGTAATTAAATTAATATGAAACAATTACAATGAAACTAGATTAGTGAAAGGATTACAAGGAGAGCGGAATCTACTCCCATATTGTATGGTTTAAAATTGGAATGAATAATTGCTGGTATTAAAGCAAATTAAAATAAGAAAAGATTAGCAGTACAGGAGCATAGTTTAATAGGAAAACGTCGCAGAATTGAGTGAAGACCAACTACACAATTCTGCACGGCTATATCAGCACTGATAAAGAATTAGCTCCTGATCCCTCACATAAAGTCGATGTCTTGTATGACCAAGCCTTTTTAGTCGATAAACAGTTAGTTTCTCGACCCTTAATCAGATTCATCACTTCTCGATCTCTCTTATATCCCCCTCCATTAGACTGTAATACTGCCTCCGAACTCTCTTCACGAATATATAAACTATTCTCTTGTCCTATCGGATCTTGGCATACTTTCAGTTCCTTAGGATCTGTAGCCCGGTACACATACAAGTTCACAATCTCAAGCGAGCCTTATCCCAAAGACTTTGAAGAATTCAAGTATTCGCGAATCGTCTGATCATTCTCTTGATGATCCCATGCATTTGCATAAGGGATCAAAATAGACATCATCCCACCTCTTCTTGAATCAGAATTTTATAATAATTAAACAGATACAGCATAAGTCTATTCACCCCACTATCTCAGTATGACCACCCGACTTCAGATCCTCTAACCTCCCCCTCGCATCCCGCTTAATCACAAGTGCTTGTTCCTGTCGATTCAACCCTGTTCCACATATATTAAAATACTTACTGCTCATCCCCACCTTCACCGCTATACGGCGGTCTTGTGTTTGGCAATCAACACCTAAACACTTCTGCAAATCTTCAATCGTTAAGAAAGCAACCTCACTATCCTCAAGATCCTTCCTCCCACAAATGAAAGCAAATAGGTAATAATCATTTGGATATAATGCTTGGATTCGCTTGACCTCTGCCTCATTAAATTGAAATTGCCAAGTCAGCACATCTTTATTATTTCCAAACGCATTAGATACATATTTCGCATAGAAATGATAATCTTGGTGAGTCGTGATTTGATACACTTTATTTGACTCATCTTCCTCGATCATAGCAGGCATAATATCTGTTTTAACTAATAATGAAAGCAATGCCCCAAAGTAAAAATCGTGTTTAGATAGTTTCATTCTGTTCTCCAATCATTTTTTTGGTTATTCAATTGCCATAGCCAGATAAATAATCGTCAAATATTAGATTGCTACCAGTCCTTTGATTCTTTTTTCTAGAAATCATCTTCATGTTTACGTTCTGAGATGTATACCTCTCCTGAAATTCTGTATAAAGAGTAAGCAGCACGTTATACTCTTTCTTTGTGATAGGTTTAAAATGACAAATCTTGTGGCGAATGTGAATGGATTTGAGGAAGTTTTTTTGTAGTGTAGGACTGAAGGATAAAGATTGATTATGAACAGTTCGTGAAACAGTTAGCTTATAAGAATCACAGTAATCTCTTGGATGATGAAGTCTTAATAGATTATTAATCTTCTCTAGCAATGAATACCCTTGACTGGAATAAGAGTTTTTATTAAATTCCACCATAAACGACCCCCTTTGTACACTAATAGTCAGTCCTCACACCCTAGATAGGATGTGAGGACCATTTAATTACACTAATTCCTTCTCCACTTTCACGACCGGTCGTCCAACTGAATAATACTCAATCCCAGCTGCCTTCATTTCTTCAAGGTCATAACAATTACGCCCATCAAATAATACAGGCTCTTTCAGTAAAGACACATATTGAGCAGGGCTTAACTCTTTAAACTCATCCCACTCTGTTACGAGGAATGCAGCATCAGCACCAGTAAGCGCTGACTCAGCATTATCAACAAAATCAACCGCTTTAGGAAAAATCCTTTTTGCTTGGCTCCATAGCGATCGGATCATAGGCGACTACATTTGCGCCAGCCAAAACAAGCTCCTTCGCCAGTATGGTCGAAGCAGCTTCACGCATATCATCCGTATTTGGTTTAAATGCCGTTCCAAGCATGGCAATCGTTTTTCCACGTAGCGAACCAAAATGCTCTTTCGCTTTTTCAATCAATAACCGCTGTTGTTTGTAGTTGACTTCAATAACAGCCTTAAGCAAAGTAAATTCATGCTCCACATTACCAGCTATCTGTACAAGAGCGCTAGTATCTTTTGGGAAACACGAACCCCCATAACCAATACCAGCATTTAAAAATTTCTCACCAATTCGCTTATCCTGCCCCATACCTTGAGCCACATCTTCAACGTTAGCTCCAAGCTTCTCACATAGTGCCGCAATCTCATTTACAAAGCTAATCTTTGTTGCAAGAAACGCATTAGAGGCATACTTAATCATCTCAGAGCTGCGAATATCTGTTTTAAAAATTGGAATGCCAAAAGGTGCATTGATCTCTTCCATAATAGAAGCAGTTAAGCCATTGTCCGAACCAATTACAATACGATCTCCATGAAACGTATCATGAACAGCTGAACCTTCCCGAAGAAACTCAGGATTTGAAACAACATCAAAAGGAACATCCGTGTGCTTCTCGATATATTGCTTAATATAATCATTCGTTCCAACTGGCACTGTACTCTTTGTTACAACAACCGCATAATCAGTGAGATGCTCTGCAATATCACGTGCAACTGACTCAATAAAGCGAAGATCGGCAGTCCCATCCTCTTTCTGAGGTGTGCCAACTGCAATATAAATGGCATCCGCCCAAGCGAATGCCATCTCATGTGAAGTCGTAAATGATAATCGACTCGCTTTATAATTTTTTATCATAAGTTCAGATAATCCTGGCTCGTAGATTGGTGAGATCCCGTCTCTCATCGAGGCTACTTTTTGTTCGTCGATGTCAACGCATGTGACTGAGTGACCGATTTCTGAGAGAGCTACTCCTGTGACTAGGCCGACGTAGCCGGTTCCGACAACTGCGATTTTTTTTGCTAACATAGGTTTACCTTCTTTCTCCAAATTTTATTTAACTGCAAGACAATGACTCTGGATATCTTCCCACGCTTCAAACACTCTGAAGTTATCACCTTCTACTAGATTTGATCCAGTTTGAACTTCAATCAATTCCATTGCTGTAGTAGCACGTAAGCTATGACGTGCTCTTGCTGGAATACGCAAGACGTCACCTGCTTGTACACTAAAAATCTTATCATCTAGTACAAATTCACCTTCACCTTTGACAACAGTCCAAACCTCGTTACGTGTTTCGTGATATTGATAGCTGATATTCTTACCCGCATGAACGGAGAGTCGTTTCGTCAGCATCTCTTTTCCATCTTCATAACTAGCATAATCCGTCACCTGATACCAACCCCAAGCGTCTTTCTTCAAACATTGGTCGCTGATCGAAATCTTTTAGCAACTCTTTAATACGAGGGCTAGCAGATTTCTCAGTAACAAGAATTCCATCAGGACTTGCTGCAACTACAATGTTCTGCAGTCCAAGAGCAGCCACAGGAATATCTAATTCATTCACTATATGTGTGTTAAGTGAATCCTTGCTAATCATACCTTTACCAACAACATTTGTAGCCATCTCTTCTGTTAATGTGTTCCATGTTCCAAGGTCTTTCCAATAACCCTGATATGGAATTGCAACAATATGTTCTGCTCTTTCAACAACTTCATAATCAAAACTGATCTTTGGTAGTCGGGAGTAACCATCTAGTAGAGTATAATAGTCAGTTGGGAGTCCTCTGTCTACCAAAAGATCAATAATATAACTTAATTTAAATGCAAAAACGCCAGTATTCCATAATGCATTTTGAGTGATGAGTTCTGTTGCTTTTTCTTCAGTCGGCTTTTCTTGGAAATGACTGACTTTTATATAATCACTTTTCATAGATTTTTCAGGGATAATATACCCATATTTTGATGAAGGATAGGTTGGTTGAACTCCGATCAGTCCTAGATTTGCACTAGATGATGCGAGTAATTCTTCAAGATTTTTCAGGGTTTCAAAAAATGCAGTATCTACAAATGGATCAACCGGAACCACCGCAACAACTTCATCTAGTGAGACCTCCTGAACAGAATACAAATAGCTAGCCGCAAGTGCTATTGCTGGAAAAGTATCTCTTCTTTCAGGTTCTACAATCAGGGGAACTTCTTGCCCAAGTTGGTTTCTGATCATATCAACCTGCGAGATACTAGTCGCTATTACTGAAGTACTAGCCAAATCTACATTTACTAATTGACTCCAAACACGTTCTACCATTGATTCATCAAAACCATCTTTATCTTTTAATATTCTTAAGAACTGTTTTGAACGCGAGTCATTTGAAAGTGGCCATAATCGTTTTCCTGATCCACCAGAAAGTAATACTAAATTCATTCCAAAAACCCCCTCTTAATATTTTTTGAAATAACCAATGTTATGATAATTAATAATATGTTACTCAATGAACCAGTTAAACTGAATACAGCAACTGAAATTATGTCACTTTTAAAATAGTGATAACTTATCACAATACCCAAAGTGTTTACAATCAAAGAAAAAAAAGTAAATACAAGATGGAATTTTTGTGCTTTTAATACCGGAAGAGCTCTAATTGAAGGCTGATTTATAAAAAGAAAAAACATCCATATTGCCATCCATTGAGAATATGACCCTGCTTTCGTCCAGTCATGACCAAAAGCAAATTCAAAAATGGTAGGTCCAAATATTATAATAATACTGAAAGGGATAATACCTACGCAACCTAGTAATAATGTTGCTTTATAAATCAATTTATACAAATTCTCTTGGTTATTAGCTGCTTCAGAAATTCTGGGATAGAATACGTCTCCAACTGCTTTTCCTATAAGTTGAATTGGAGCATTTAATGCCGTTCGAGAAATTGTATAGAAACCCACAGCTGCAGGTCCAAAAAAATTCAATAAAAGCAAAACAGGTAAACTGAGTGATGTAGCATGCAACAACATTTGAGGGGATCTAAATAAAGCAAAATCTTTATATTTTTTCCCAACTAACCAGATTGATATTTCATTATTACCTGTATAAATTCTATATGAGTTTATAATATTGTTTTTATTATTTAAACTTAACATTGTAGCTTTCAATAATTGACCTAACGTTGTAACTACAATTAATCCAATTGAGACTGGATTAATCAACCCTAAAACGATCTTACTAGTATTAAACAAAGAAGAATACAAGAAATTAGTTTTAGCTGTAATATAAAATGCTTTTTTTCTAATCAACCATTGTTCAGATACTTGCAAAAGAGAAGAAAATATTATTACAAGAGGTATAAAGTAAAGTGCTATATTTAAAGTGTCCATTCCATCAAATAAATTAATACTATTAAGTATTAATATAAGCATTAATGATATTACAGATAATATTAAAGCAATCACCACAGATAATTTAATTAACTTTATCGCAACAATATCATGTTTTGGTAGTACTATAGCAATTGGATAAGCTAATGCTGCTATAGGAATAATTATTTCAGTAATCGATGTAAAAGTTCCTAACTCACCAATAATCTCGGGACCGAATAAACGTGTTATTAGCGGAGTAGTAAGTAGAGTTATTACCTGCGCAGCCATTGTCCCAGATACTAGTACTACTATATTCTTAATAATACTTTTCGATTTTAATTTTCTGAACAGCTTTTTTATCTGTTCCATTTCCTACTCCTTAAAATATTAATTTTAAACCTATTGACCAAGTTTAAATTCAGATACTTTTTTATCTACAAATGACTTAAACTTTTCTTTGAAAATTTGTTCTGAAAAATTTAATGCATTTTCTCTTATTTTGATTGGGTGGAAAATTTCTTCATTCTTTTCGAATTTATTTATTGCCGCTTTTAAACTACCTACATTTTGCTCTGGAAAAAAAACACCTGTTGGATTCTTTTCACTTTTTTGACTTATATCAATAACAGTATCAGTTATTCCACCTTTTCCAAATGCAATTACAGGAGTTCCACATGCTTGAGATTCTACCGGTATGATTCCAAAATCTTCTTCAGCTGCAAATACAAAAGCCTTAGCATTTTGCATATAGTTAATTAATTTATCAAACTCTAGATATCCAAGCATTTCTATATTATCTCCTGCAATTTTTTTGATTTTTAAGTAATCTGGTCCATCACCAATAACAACAAGTTTTTTCTCGGGCATATCATTGAAAGCTTCCACTATTAAATCGATCTTTTTGTAAGGAACTAATCGAGATGCTGTTAAGAAATATTCACTCTTCGTTTCTGTTAGTTTAAATGAATCAATATCTACAGGAGGATGTATTACAACTGAATTTCTTTTATAAGCTTTCCATACTCGCCTTTTTATAAATTCTGAGTTACTTATAAATTCATCGACTCCATTTGCAGTTCTACTATCCCATACTCTCATATAGTGCATAGTAGCTCTCGCAATCCAACTCTTTATCCCTTTTGTGATTCCTGCTTCTTTTAAATACTGATGTTGCAAATCCCATGCATACCTTATTGGTGAATGTATATAGCATATATGAATTTGGTCAGGACCAGTAATGACACCTTTAGCAATAGCATGTGAACTTGATATTATAAGATGATATTCTGAAAGATCAAACTGTTCTATAGCAAGTGGCATTAAGCCTAAGTAATTTCTGTACTTTTTTTTAGACTTTGGCAACTTTTGAATGAAACTAGTATGAACTTTTTTATTTTTTATAAAACCTCGTTTATCAGCATCAATATAATCCACGATACTGTATATATCTGCTTGCGGATAGATTTCTAGAATTTGCTCTAAAACTTTTTCTGCTCCTGCATACGTAGTAAGCCAATCATGTATTATTGCAACTTTCATCAGTACCCTCCTCATTATTATTTTTAGTTTTCACATTGAATAAAATACCACAAAATGTAAATAAAATAATACTAGCTTGCCAGAACGTGAATGAATCTACAAAAGTCATATGTATAGATAATCCTACTATACTAGCTACTAAGAATAGACTTAAAAAATTACATCTAACACTATTTAATGCTTTTATAAAAATACTTAAGAGAAATAATATAAATATAGTAACACCAAATACCCCACCTTCAACTAAGAAGGTAACGTAATTATTATCATATACGCCGCCTTGCCTATACCCTAAACCTAGAATTAAATTATCATTTAAACTTCTTAAACCCGCTAACCAGATATCCAGTCTTCCTCCGCTTATAGAGTTAAAATCTTGAATACCATTTGAAAATGTCAGTTGTAACCTTCCAATAAAAGATTGGAAATAAGACACTCTACTAAAAATCACATATATTAAAGTCGATATAAAAATAATTTTAAATGTTGTTTTGAGCTTGAAATTTGTAAAAAACAATATTATTAAACCGATAATAAAAAATAATATAGAGGATCTCGAAAAAGTTAAAATAACCGTAACTAAAAATGTAAATAAATAAATTAATAAATGATAATTTCTAATTTTCATTTCATAATTTATTTTTTTCCCATACATAATAATTGTTGATACTAATAATGCCATTAGAGCTGCAAAGTGGCCAAAACTGTTCGCCTCTTTGAAAACTCCTCCCAACCTATATATCACTTCTCCTCCAACAATTGTTGTTTTACTATCCATCTCAATTTGAAATAAGAACAGTATTATTCCTAACACACAAGTTAGAAACCCAATAAAAAGAATTTTTTTCACATAAAAATAAACATCTGAAACTTTAAATTCAAATGTCGAAAGTAAAATTAATGGAAACAAAATTTCTATTAATCTTGTATATGATAGAAAACTTACCAAAACACCTGACATTTCATAATATTGATAACTATTTATAACAGAGAGTAGTACCGAACCTAAAAAAGTCAAAATTACGAATTGAAATAGACCTAATCTATATTTATGTATCCTCATTAGAAATAAATAAATAGATAAAATAAAGAATATAACACTTACGTGTATAGAGATACCGTAAATTTCTATACTTGGAACTAACAATATACAAATTGCATATCCAACTAAAAAAAAATGAACACTTTTAATTGCTAAGTATCCAATAGTTATAACTGCAAATAATGATAGTATCAATACTAAACTTTCAAATTTCGCCACTGCCACTACTATTCCTATAGACACAGATAGTAGTGTAAACAACGTTACTTTGATGAAACTTTTATTCAACAAGTATACATTCATTGATAAATATCCTTTGATATTTTTCTCCAACTAAACTCTTTTAATATTCTATTTAAAGACGCTTCCCCCATTTCATTCCTCATACTAGGGTCGTTTATTAGACTTAAGATACAATCTACAGCTTCTTCTTCAAGATTATTACCTTTTAAAAGAAATCCTGTATTCTCATTAACAGCATCAATAGCTCCACCTTGATAACAACCAATAACAGGTTTTTTTCTTGCACCAGCTTCAATAAAAGATATGCCGAACCCTTCCACATTATTATTATCTTGTCTATTAAGCATTATAAACACATCTGATGCATCATAATAACCAGCTTTATCCTGTTCATCAATAGGACCCACAAAAATAATACGATCTCTAATTTCTAAATCTTGTGCTAATCCTGATAATCTATCTCTGTCATCACCTTTCCCTGCTACAATATACATAAAATCTATGTCTTTTAATCTTTCATTAGATAAAGCTGCAATAATTTTATCGTGACCTTTTCTAGGATCCAAGCCTAGCTAGAGTAAATAAAAGAATAGTTTGCGGAGATATATTGTGCCGCTTTCGTATAAGTTCTCTTTTATTTTCCGAATTAATAAACGCCTCGGAAACGCCACAAGGTATTACTACTATTTTATTTTTATTCTTTATATTGAAATTATCGAATAGTAAACTCTTTGTATAACTACTTACACATACCACTTTTTCTGCATTGTTATACATTTCTCCAATAATCCTCTTAGCCATTTTACGCTTACTAAACCTAATAATTTCTGAACCATGTGACGTAATTATAAAATTAAATTCTTTTATTTTATAAACAAAATAACTTGACAACTGGTATGAAGGATCAATTATATGTACGAAGTCATAATTTTTTTTAATTCTTTCTTTAAATAATACGCTCCAAATAGTAACGTTGATAGTTTATTAAATAAATTATTTCTCCCCCAAAAAGGTGTTCTAACTATAGTTACTCCTTTGATATTTTTATCAATCTCTATGCCTTCAGTTTCTGCTTTAGTTATTACTGTTACCTTATAACCCTCATTCAAACTAGCTAAAGCTAAATTATAAGCGTAACTTCCAATACCACCCATATCAGGTGGGAATTCACGGGACAATATTAATATCTTTTTCATAAGAGCAAAGCTCCTTTAGTATTTATTGATATACAAAATAATTAATTTAAATATTATCATAAATTTTCAATACTTCATCAACATGATGTTTAATATTGAATTTTTGAACACTTTTATATCCTTGTGTTGAAATATTGTTATAAAATTCTTGATCAACTATTAGCTTTTTTATATATTTTTCGAGGGATTCATGATCATCACTTTCAATTAGAAGTCCTGTTTCTTCGTGATTTATTAATTCTAAGACTCCACCCATCGCTGTGGATATAATTGGCTTGCCTGCCATTTGTGCTTCGATTATAACTCGTCCAAATGGTTCAGGATTTTTTGATGGAGCTATTATTATATCAAGCTCATCATATACTTTATCCATATCAGATAAATAACCAGTGAATTTAATTTTATGGTGATGAATAGTTTCTCTTGATAATTTATAAAGGTATTCCTCATAAGCTGAAGAACCTTCAATTCCACTTCCACCTACTACATAAAATTCAACTTCATAATTTCCATTATTGGTATTAAGGAAGCTTGTTGCAGCCTTAATAAATGTATCTTGCCCCTTCCAAGGCGCTAATCTACCTATAATTCCAATCTTAAACTGACCATATTTACTATATAATTTTATATCTTTTTCTTTTCTTAAAGCCACTCCATTATACACAACCTTAACTTTTTCCTTTTCATTGTATTTTCCCCCCACATATTTAGAGATAGCTATAATTTTATCTGAGTTGCTATATATTAAATTATTTATCTTAGAACGTGTATCCGTCCTGTCATGATAAATGTGTTTAAATTTGCAATAAAGCTTAGTAATTATAGTTATCAAACCTGATTTAAGCGTATTAGTATGAACTATATTAATTTCGTATTTTTTTATTAAACCTCTTAATTTAACTGAGTATACAAATATTTTTAAAATAGTCCTAATTTTACTCAATGTTGTCGCAGTTACAGCAGACTCTGCTGTTTCCTCTATGAATGATTTATCCATATTAAGATTGATTAAAATTATGTTTTTTCTTTTTTTAATTCCTTATAAAACTCCCCTTCCCCAGTATATACCATAAATATATTTATAGATTCCGGCAAATTATCAACTAATAATAGTAAACTTTTCTCTCCGCCACCTATGGCCACTTGATGGTCAAAAAATAGTATGTTTTTTTGTATTTCTCTCATTATTTTTTTTTCCTTTGCGTATTTTGTTTACTATCCTATAAGGAACATAAGAAATAAAGTAAAGTCCGATATTCTTTTTAGAGCCTCTATTAACACCCATTAATTCTCTAGCAATATGCCTTGCTTTTTTTCTCTCATCATTAAAATAATAAATCTTATATATATGTCTAAGCTGTGATTCTTCAATTTCTTTCATTTCTTTTTTAGTAAGTTGACTATAATAGTTTGATTTTATTTTTTTAAGTATTATTTGAGTTCCTTTGACTTGTTTTTCATACGCATGACTAATTCTATTTTTTTCTAAATAATATATATCCACTAAAGTTTTATTAATATATTTGAATGAAAATTGTTCTGATAACCTGATCCATAAATCATAGTCTTGTCTAGCAGGTAAATTTTCATCAAAAAAATTATTCTTTAGGCATTCGCTTTTTAGCATGACTGCTGATGTTGGTGAGACATAATCTTTTAGTAACTGATCTTTAAAAATATTGCCTTCTTTAATTTCTTTCGAATTTTTTCTTTTATTATGAGTTTCTATAATATTATATCCTGTAAACACTACATCACAATTCTTATTCTCTAAAAAAGCATTAATACTGTCTTCTAATTTCGTACTTGACCAAACATCGTCACTATCAAGGAATGCAATATACTCACCTTTAGATTTTAAAATCCCATTATTTCTGGCTGCATTAGCCCCTCTATTTATTTCATGCTTATAATAACTAATTCTAGGTTTATATTCATCTAACAGTTCTTGTGTATTATCATCTGAGAAATCATCAATCACTATGATTTCATAGTTTTTATAAGTCTGTGCAAAAACGCTTCTTATTGTTTTTATTATACTTGTAGCACGATTATAGGTTGGAATTATCACACTTACTAAAGGTCCTAGTTTTGTTTTATCCACTGTAATTAATATGCTCCTTTTGTATTAATCAAGACTAATAATGTCTTCAAAATTATTTTGAAATCGAGTAGAATATTTCTGTTTTTAATATAATTCAAATCCATAGAAACCATCTCATCAAAACCAACATTGTTCCTTGCGCTAACCTGCCATAGGCCAGTGCACCCTGGCTTTATCAACAATCTCTGTTTATGAAATAAAGTATATTCGTTAACCTCCCTTATCAGAGGAGGTCTTGGTCCCACCAAACTCATGTCACCTTTCAGAACATTTAACAGTTGAGGAAGTTCATCAATACTTGTCTTCCGAATAAATTTCCCCATTTTCGTAATACGTGGATCTGCCTTCATTTTAAACATCGCACCACTTACTTCGTTCTGATCTAGCAATCCTTCTAATAGTTCTTCCGCATTACTTACCATTGATCGAAACTTGTACATTTTAAATTCATTCTCATCTTTGCCAACTCGAGTCTGCTTAAAAAAAACAGCTCCTTTTGGGTCTTCTATCTTTATTACAATAGCAAGAATTAAAAATAAAGGAGATAACACGATAATTCCAATAATTGAAGCTGAGATATCAATACCTCTTTTAAGAAAGAGATAAAAGAGTGATTCGTTAATAATGAGTTTTTTACTGATGGATTGATCTCTTCTGGCACTTGACTGAGATGTTTCTTCCATTTGTATTCTCCTTCCTTTATTTTATTTTATTTTATGTACGAGTAAAAAAAGCTAGAGAATCGCTCAATTATATGTAAGCGCTTTTCTAACTTTTTTTACCTTTATTTATACTCGTTTGTGGGGGTTGTCCCCCCTGAGGCATCTAACCTCTCCTCACATCATGCCCTTGACGACTGGCGTCTAAGGCTTGTGGCCCGTTGCATGATCGAGTATCTCCAACTGATAGCGGTAGAGGAGATATAACCGTCACCTTCTAAATTTCTGATAATCCTAACTCCACAGAAAAAGGTTGTATTCTCATAGATGCTGATAGAACGATCTCGGCATAGGAACTATAGTCGTTCTTCGCCGAGATCTGTCGGTTATGAGTTCTGGATGGTTTGTTCACTTTCTACGTATTCTCTCATTTTCTTAATGAGTTCTTCTTTTAGTTCATCGCGTTGCATGGCAAAGTCTAGTGTGGTTAGGACAAAACCTAACTTCTCTCCTACGTCGTAACGCGTTCCTTCAAAGTCATAGGCATAGACGCTTTGCTCTTGATTCAGCATCTGAATTGCATCAGTTAGTTGGATCTCGCCACCTGCTCCGATTTCTTGTTTTTCAAGATGTGCGAAGATCTCTGGTGTTAGAATGTAACGGCCCATGATCGCTAGATTTGATGGTGCTTCCCCTAATGCTGGCTTCTCGACAAAGCGATTGACACCATAGAGTCTGCCGTCTGACTGGAGTGGATCGATAATGCCGTAGCGGTTGGTCTGGTTGTCAGCTACGGTTTGTACACCAATGACAGATGATCCGGTTTCGTTGTATTGATTGATCAATTGTTTGGTACATGGTGTGTCATCTTGCACGATGTCGTCTCCAAGTAAAACGGCAAATGGTTCGTCACCGATAAACTTGCGGGCAGTCCAGACAGCATGTCCAAGTCCTTTTGGTTCTTTTTGACGGATGTAGTGTAATTCAACTTTGGAAGCAGCGGTAACCTTTTCAAGTAACTCTAGCTTTTGTTTTGCGAGTAGATTCTGCTCGAGTTCAAAAGCGTGGTCGAAGTGATCTTCAATCGCTCGCTTGCCTTTACCGGTTACGATAATGATGTCTTCAATGCCAGAAGCGACTGCTTCTTCAATGATGTATTGAATGGTTGGTTTATCGACGATTGGCAGCATTTCCTTTGGCATCGCTTTGGTTGCTGGTAAGAAACGGGTTCCGAGTCCGGCTGCAGGTATAATGGCTTTTTTGACTGGTTTCATATGGTTGGTCTCTCCTCTTTGTTGTCTCTCCACTCTCTATATCTCTCTAATTTATTAGAAAATCCCAACATAGCGTTTGCGTTTGAAGCGTTCTGGCGGAAGAAAAGGAATCGGTTCATCCTTCATGATTCTTGTTAGATTCTGCTGCAAGAATGTTGTGGTTTCCGTGCCAAAACGTGTTTCGATTTGATATAGGGCTTTATGTAAATTGGTTGTGTCTATTTTTGGTCGATCCGTGTCTGATGTCATCATGTGTACCAGGTTACAGCCAATCATTCGTTCTGTTGTTCGTTTGACATAGGTGCCTGCTTTGCCTGTCACACTGGTTGCAAGAACTTGAAGGAGTACGCCTTGCTTCACAAGCTTATATAATAAATCCGGTTGTTCAATTAAATAACGGTTACGTTCTGGCTTAAATAAAATTGGAGTAATATCTAATAGCTGCAGCTGGTAAAGCTGTTCTGCTAGATTCGATGGAACGTCTCCGTCTGGTAAGTCAATAAGTAGATATCGGGAATGATTAATGGTTAGTAGGGAACGTGATTTGTATTCTTCAACAAGCATTTCGGTATAACGAACAAGTTGACCAGGAAAAATAGATAACGGAATATTCCGTCGATTAAGTTCGGTATTAAACGTTGAGACAGCTGATTCAATCAATTCAACTGATTGTGGAGTAGGATGTTGCGGCATATCTGGAGCTATAAGGATAGATCGAATTCCATTTTCATGAGCATTTTTAGCTATTTCAATAGACCTATCTTTCGATAATTGATTTTTGCAAACCATCGGAATAATGCGATTATATAGATCAATCATGGGCTACCCTCTCTCTTGAAAAGTAAGTACAAGAAAGCAATTCCATAATTTGTTCCTATCATACTACATACAGGACCAAATATCGATACTTTCCCAACATTTATTTGTTAATTTTACATTACAATCTATTAACATTTCATATTTCGTGCCGAATCATTAACATAGTAGTAGATACCTGTATATAGTATGATAGAATGAATATCGTTACACTAACGTTACACTTTATGGAAAGAGGGATGAATTGCCTACTATACAAATAGGTGAGCAACCTATTCATTATTATTATCATCTGAGTCAATCGAGTGAAGCGGATACAATTGTTTTTGCACACGGAGCAATGACAAATTATGAGCTGTTTGATGATTTGCTTCCATTCTTTATAACGCACTTTCACGTGCTTGTTTATGATCATCGTGGGTACGGGGGGAGCGTTCCGCTTACTGAACCACTTGAGACACTTTCATTGGATCTATTTGCTAGTGATTTGCACGTCTTGCTTCAGTCACTTGGTATAAGTAGTGGTGTTCATCTTGCTGGCTTTCATCTTGGAGCGCTTACCGTTCTGCGTTATGCGGTGATGTTTCCAGATGAAGTAAAATCACTTTGTTTGATGACGTTGCCCTGTACACCACCACACTTAGCTGAGCAATTAATGGAGCATCGGTTGGCTATTAGCAATCAAGGAACTTTTATCCCAGAGGAATATGTGACACGTGTCGCTACTAATCTGCCAGAGACACACCCAAGAATTGCGTACTTACAAGAGAGGGTTCAGAATCTCGACATGACGGTTTTTAATCAGGTCTTGAAACTGGTTGTCTTTAACGATCCGTTACCAGATTTGCGGGCCATTGAAAAACCGACGATGATCATGTCCGGTGCAAACGATGTTCTATTTCCTTCGTATTATCTTAATTTGCATGCGGTTTCCTATCCACATTGTCGTTTTGTATCAATTACAAATGCAGCTTCATTTATCGTTCTTGATCGTCCTGAGCCAGTTGCGAGAAAAATGATGAGGTTCATGAACGTTAAACATGTTAAGAAAACAGTGTCCGATCCATTTATTCAGCACATGGATGAAACGATGCGCGCGTATGTTGAACAGATTCATCAAACAGCCAGAGATCAGCTCACTGTCAGTACTGGATTACGTGTAGATGTCTTATTTCAGTTCAAGGTTACTCGAGAGGGCAAGGAGTTATTGGAAGGTTGGAATAAACGTTTTTCAAAACAGATCCTACTGTATCTCTTATTCCACCGCTCTACAACAAGAGAACAGTTGTGTGAGGAGCTTTGGCCAAGCACTCCTATCGATAAAGCAAAGAAAAATTTACGTGTATATCTTAATTACCTAAAAGGTGTCATTAGCGATAAGGAAGCCGAACAACCATACATTGTGATAGATCGAGAGCACATCCACCTTACAGGTTTAATTGAAAGTGATGCATTGGCTTTTACAACTCTCCTTCATAAAGCGAATCTTGAAGAGGATGAGAAAGAGAAAATCCAAGCTCGTTGAACAACTCCTTTCAGAAGTAAACCAACCACTACTTCGGGTTTGTTATGATGAGTGGTTTCTAACGATGCGTTTTCAGTTAGAGGAGGAGTTTATTGAATTAATCCAGTGGGCAACTGATTATTCAATAAGGGTTGGAGAAGAACGATGTATGACCACCGGCCTCAAGAAAGCGATCACAGCCGTGCCTGATGATCGGCTGTACGACTCCTTGATTGATTTGTATCAGCATTTGGGAGATGAGGCTGGTCGTGCGAAGTGGCTGCAGAAGAAGAAGTTAATTGAGGTTTAGGAAATTTAGTCCCGTCTATGTAGGCGGGATTTTTTGTTGTGAACAGTTAGGCTGAAACCAAATCAAAAAGCAGTGAGTCTATTGGGACTCACTGCTTGGGTCTTAGCCAAAAAAGCTAAAGCGTTTTCTCTTTTTTCGAACGGGTTCTGGTGGATAAATGATTAGGTTCTGGTTTGAGACTAGAAGTTCGGCATTTTCTTGAAATTGATAGAGTAGGTCCGTTCCAAACTCTTCTTCTATTAGGTCTGATGCTTGTTTCATCCGGAATGTCCGGGCTTGTAAGTTATGTGCATCAGACGCAAGAAGGTGAGCTAGGTTCGCCTCTAGCAATTGGTCAGTAAAACTTTTAACCGTTTTACCAAAATGCCCAGTGACGCTTGAAGTCGTAATTTGGGTTAAGGCACCGTTGCGCACAAACTCAAATAATTTGTCTGGCTTTTCTTGCAGCACCTTATTCCGTTCTGGGTGAGCAATAACCGGTATATAGCCTTGTACAGCCAGATCATAAAATAAGCGCTCACTGTAAGCAGGAACTGAGTTCGTTGGAAATTCTACTAATACGTAACGTCCTTCACCTGTTAGTGGAACGGAGCGTCCAAGCGCCAGATGCTCAACTAACTCGCCAAAAAGGCGGATTTCCTGTCCTGGCTTAACGACTAGTGGAATGCCTTCTGTTTCAAGTGCTGCAATCACAGCTTCTACTCCCGCTGCCATTTCTTCGGCAGTTGAGTCGAAGTAGGGATTCGCATGATGAGGCGTTGCAATAATCGTAGTAATACCTTCCTGTACGGCCGTCCGTGCCATTTCTACACTATGTGCAAGTGATGCTGATCCATCGTCTAGACCAGGAAGGATGTGACAGTGCACATCAATCATAGTGGATCACCTTCTAATCTAATAAATAGGATTAATAATAGTAATAGCTCTTCTCATCTACTGGTTTATTATTAAGGATGACACCTAATAAATTTGCCTTACTTTTTAATAAAAGATCTTTTGTTTTGACTACTTCATCACGGTCGGTTTTGCCACTTGAGGTAACAAGAATGGTTCCGTCTACTTTACTAGCAATTAACTGTGCATCGGTTACTGCCATCACAGGTGGCGCGTCTAAAATGATAATATCAAATTGTTCAAGTGCTTGCTCTAATACTAACTCCATCATACGCGAGTTTAAAAGTTCAGCAGGGTTTGGGGGGATAGGGCCACATGTCAAGATAGATAGATGTTCAATCTTGGTTATTTGTACCGTTTCTTCTAAAGTTGTTTGTTTTGATAACACATTTGTTAATCCGCGGGTATTAGGTGAGCTAAATGTGTAGTGAACGGTCGGGCGACGCATATCAGCATCTATTATAAGGACACGCTGCCCATTTTGTGCCATGACAATCGCTAGATTCGCTACACTAGTTGATTTGCCTTCCCCTGGCCCTGCTGATGTGACAACAAAACTGCGTAATTCTTTATCGACTGAAGAAAATTCAATATTGGTACGAATCGTTCGATACTGCTCCGATATTGGAGAATGTTTATGTAAGTCAGCAACCAATTGGCGTTGTGTCTTATTTCTTGTCGATTTTGATTTTTGTTTACTCGAGCGTGTTGCCATATGTGCAGGCACCTTCCTTCTAGGAACTTTTCTTTAAGAAATCGTCTACACTATCCATATTGGAGATTGCTCCAAGAACAGGCATATCCAGTGCATCTTCAATGTCTTTTTCCGATTTAATCGTTGTATCTAAATATTCTAACAAGAATGCCAAACCAACGGCAGCCATTAGGCCAACGACAAAAGCAATCGCAATATTCAGCATTTTGTTCGGGCTAACGGGTGATTGATTTTCTGTAAATGTTGCTGGTGACAGAATACTAACATTCTCTACACTAAACAATCCAGGTACTTCTTGTTCAAAGACTGACGCAATGGTATTAACAAGCATAGCAGCCTGCTCAGCACTAGAATCTTCAACAGTAATGTTCATAACCTGTGAATCATTCGCACTACTTACAGTAATCATTTGATTTAATTGACTAACTGTTAGATTTACATCCGCTTCTTCAATTACCTTGTCTAGGATATAGGGACTTTTAATAATTTCATTATACGTGCTAATCAATTCAATATTAGTGCGGATTTCATTTTGACTGAATGCATTCTCTGGATTCGGATTGGTTTGATTGACGAGTAGTTGTGTGCTATTTTGAAACATTGGTGTGAGTAAAAAGAAGCTAACGGCTGCGGCCACTACCATAGCAATAATAGGAAGGATAATAAGTAGTTTCAAACGCCTTCTTAATGTTAAAAATATATCTTTTAGACTAATGGTTTCTTCCATCCGATACAAATACCTCCTAAATGGTGTAACTTTTCTATAGATATTTTGGATTATATCATAGTTTCGTAGGGAGAATAGATTAATTTTCGCTTGTGTATCTGTAAATTTTTCACTATACTTATGAAAGTATTATGCCTTAAAGGTCTAAAGACCTATATAACATCAAAGAGAGGCGTTATGAATCTATGAGAAAAGGTTTTAAAATTGCTATTATTATCGTTGGTGTATTGTTCCTTGCAGGCGCTTGTTTTGCTTATTATGTCTACGACTCCATTCGTGATACAGCTACTGCCATTCATGAGCCGATCGGTGATCGTCAAATGCCAGGTAGAGACGTAAACATTGAAGACTCAGAGCCTGTATCATTCTTGATCGCCGGTATAGATGCTAGAGGAGATAATCTATCAGGGCGTTCCGATACGATGATTCTCGTGACGGTGAATCCTGCGATGAAGTCAGTGAAAATGCTCAGTATCCCACGTGATACACGTACTGAAATCGTCGGAAAAGGCACTGTCGAAAAGATCAACCATGCATACGCATATGGCGGACCAGCCATGGCAATGGACTCTGTTGAGAACTTATTTGACGTGAGTATCGACCATTATGTGACGATTAATATGGAAGGTTTTAAAGAATTAATTGACGCACTTGGTGGAGTTACTGTAGACAACGACTTTGAATTCAACCTCGATGGCCACACTTTCTCAGAAGGTAAGCAGTTCTTAAGCGGCGAAGAAGCCCTAGCTTACACTCGCATGAGAAAAGAAGACCCGCGCGGAGACTTCGGACGAGCAGCTCGCCAACGTGAAATTGTTGAAGCGGTTATTAGAGAAGCAGCCCAGTTCAGCTCGATTACAAAAGCAAACGAAATGCTAGATGTTGTTGGCGGATCAGTTAAAACAGATATGTCCCTTGATCAAATGTGGACGTTGCAAAATAACTATCGTAATGCGTTAGGCACAGTGGATCAAATCGAATTTGATTATACTACCCCTACTATAGACAGAGTATCATATGTTGTTTTAAGTGATGAGACTATAGCAGAGATTAGTGCTGAGTTGAGAGAGCATTTGGAATTGAATTAATAGAATTTTTACCCCTGCGGCGGTGGCTGTGGGGGTTGTTTTATGAAAATGGATCAACTAGGAACCTCGCTATGTTTTCGTTTTTCCAACCTGATACTTGTTCACTCACTTTATTCGTTTACATCTGTTTTGGTAGGGATGGCATAGACAAAATAACGTTCTTCCGGTCTAGTCAATGAAAAAAACGGGTAACACGTCATTAACACGAGCGTCTCCTCATCCCCCTCCCCCACGCGCCATGTTTCAGACTCATGACCAATTTCTGTGGAATCCACTATATACTCGAATTGGCCATATGGGGTATCTATTGTAATGAGATCGCCTTGTTCCACTTCACCTACATGTAAAAAGGCAGAGTCATTATGTCCCGCCAGAAACACTTGCTCTCCATCTCCAGGGAACCCTGTTTGGGGGTCATGACCAACTCCATGTTTAAGGTTCTCAAGCTCTGAACCATGTACGATCGGCATGGATAAATCAATGGATGGGATTTGAATTTTCCCGATTGAATCCCCAAGCTTAACCGAGAAGTCCTCACGCTTCATCAGTAACGCTTCATCTAGTTTTGTTTCATTTGCAGTTGAGTCATACCCATACTCCCTAAGGTAGTCTTCAGTCGCTTCCATTTGATAATTGCTACCAAAATAAAAGTCTACTAATAAATATCCAACGTATAAAAGGAAGCTTGCCCCAGTAACTAAACATAATCTACCGACCCATCGTATCATACGAACGCTCCTTAATTGAGTATGAAAAAGGCCACTTAATGATTTAAGTGGCCTTTTCATTATACTGTATTCTTTTTCTTCTTCCTATTCATTTGTAAAAATAGGATACCGATAGCAAGCAGAACGATTCCTGTTAGGGCCATGGCAAATACATTGTTTGCCGTTTGGACTAACGTACCGTTTCCATTCTCTTTGTCCCTGTCTTTACTAAGATCTTGATCATGATCTTTGTTATTCTCTGCTTCTTGTGATGGTTTGTGATCTTTTGGATCCCCAGTGCCTTTTACTGCTTCATCTGGATTTTTGGTCGGATCACTTGGTTCATCATTGTCTGTTTCGTTTGGTTGATCAACCCATTTAATTGATACAAGGTGATCGTCTATCTCTTTTAGTTCTTTTTCATCTGAGGTGTAGCCGACTACTGAAGCGACGTTGATAAGTGTTTCTTTTGTCAGATCAGATTGTGTGACAGCATACACAGCCGTTCCTGTTGTTTTCTCCCCTGGTGCGAGTTCTGTTGTTTCCAGTTTAACTTCTCCACCAAGCATTGGGTCTTCAACTTGAATATTTGTTATCGTGACATTGCCTCTGTTTTCTACTTCAAATGAGTATGTCACTTCATCACCAACTTGGCTGATGGATTCCTGGTTGCTGCTCTTTGTAAACGCAAGGCTGCCAGCTGCCTCTTCATATACTGTCACCTCATCAACTCCAGTGACACGTTCTCCTAGCTTTGTTTCACCAGCTACAGTCGCTTCATTATAGATCTCGCCACGGTCAATGTCGGCTTGAGTGATTGTATAGACTGCTTCTGCTACCAGTACGCTGCCTGGTTCAAGCGTGATGGAATGATCCTCTTCAATCACTTCTCCGTTGATCGTCAGGTACGTGATGTCACTGATATTTTCTAGCTCATCCGTTAACGTTACATCAACTAATGTGACATTTCCTATGTTTTGAGCTGTGAAGGTGTAGACGATCTCTTCTCCCACTTTTAACTCATCACGATCCGCTTCTTTCATTAATGCGATCGCTTGGGATTGTTCTGTTGGAATCGTATCGTCATCTTCTGTTTCAAGAACGGATTCGTCTGGACCTTTCCCTGTTACGGTTGCAATGTTTTTAACGTCTGTCTTGTTTAAATCTTCTTGTGTCACCGTGTAGCTTCCTGTTCCAGTCGTGGTTTGCCCTGGTGCTAGCTTTGTTGTTTCAAGGGTAACCTCTCCACCAAGCATTGGGTCAGTTAGTTCCAGATCCGTTATCGTTACATTCCCTGTATTTTCAACATCAAATGTATACGTTACGGTTTCCCCAACTTCTCTGACTGTCTCAAGATCGCTTGTTTTAGTTAAAGAAAGCTTTGGTGCTAATTCTTGTTCAATGAGGACCTCATCTTCGTCGCTCACTTTTTCTTGAGATGGTGCGTTCCCTTCAACCATCGCTTTGTTGAACACTTTTCCACGATCCACGTCTGCTTGTGTGATCGTATAGGTTGCTTCAGCCAATAGCTGACTACCTGGTTCAAGGGTGACTGATTCTTCATCCTTGATCTCTTCCCCATCAATCGTTTTCAAAGTAATCTCACTTAGGTTCTCTAATTCATCTGTAAGAACCACGTTATTCAACGTGACATTCCCTTTATTCAATACAGTAAAGGTGTACACAATGTCTTCGCCAACCATCAGATCATCCCGGTTCGCTTCTTTTGTCAGCTCAAGGGAAGGCTGTTGTTCAACCAAGGTCGTTTCGTCATCTGTTTCTTTGACGCCCGTGCCATCTGGGAACTCTCCTGTAACAGCGGCCACATTCGTGAGAACGCCGTTGTTTAAGTTGGCTTGAGTCACCACATATACAGCCATTCCAATGGTTTTCTCTCCTGGTGCGAGTTCAGCTGTTTCAAGCTCAATCTCTCCACCAAGCATTGGATCCTCGACTTGAATTTGTGTGACTGTCACATTTCCTGTGTTCTCCACTTCAAATGTGTACGTTACTTCATCACCAACTTGGCTGATGGTTTTCTGGTCGCTGCTCTTTGTGAACGCAAGGCTTCCAACTGCTTCTTCATACACAGTGGTCTCATCCTGATCAGTTACACGTTCTCCTAGCTTTGTTTCACCTGTTACAGTCGCATCGTTATAAACCTCACCACGATCGATATCCGCTTGTGTTATCGTATACGTTGCTTCTGCGATCAATACACTGTTTGGTTCGAGCGTGATCAATTCACCATCTTCAATCGCTTCTCCGTTGATGGTCAGGTATGTGATGTCACTGATATTTTCTAGCTTATCCGTTAATGTTACGTCAACTAATGTAACATTTCCTACGTTCTGAGCTGTGAAGGTGTAGACAATCTCTTCTCCCACTTTTAACTCATCACGATCCGCTTCTTTCATTAATGCGATCGCTTGGGATTGCTCCGTTGGAATCGTATCGTCATCTTCTGTTTCAATGACTGATTCGTCTGGGCTTGTACCTGTCACGATTGCCGTATTCTTAAGGTCTTTCTTGTTTAAATCTTCTTGTGTGATGACATAATTCGCCGTTCCAGTGGTTTTCTCTCCTGGTGCCAGCTTTGTCGTTTCAAGAGTGATTTCTCCGCCAAGCATCGGGTCAGTTAGTTCCAGATCCGTTATCGTTACATTCCCTGTATTTTCAACATCAAATGTGTACGTTACGGTTTCTCCAACTTCTCTGACTGTCTCAAGATCGCTTGTTTTAGTTAGTGAAAGCTTTGGTGCTAATTCTTGTTCTACAACGACTTGGTCTTCGTCGCTCACTTTTTCTTGGGATGGTGAGTTGCCTTCAACCATTGCTTCGTTGGTCACTTCACCACGATCCACATCTGCTTGAGTGATCGTATAGGTTGCTTCAGCTGCTAGCTGACTACCTGGTTCAAGGGTAATCGAATCTTCATCCTTGATCTCTTCCCCATCAATCGTTTTCAAGGTAATCTCACTTAGATTCTCTAATTCATCTGTAAGAACCACATTCGTGAGGGTCACATTTCCTGTATTTTCTACAGTAAAGGCGTACACAATGTCTTCGCCAACTATCAGATCATCCCGGTTCGCTTCTTTTGTCAGCTCCAGGGAAGGCTGTTGTTGAACCGATGTCGTTTCTTCATCTGTTTCTTTGGCTTCTGTGCCGTCTGGGAACTCTCCCGTAACAGCGGCCACATTCGTGAGAACTCCGTTGTTTAAGTCAGCTTGTGTGACGACATATACAGCGGTTCCTGTTGTCTTCTCGCCTGGTGCGAGTTCGGTCTTTTCTAGTTCGATCTCTCCACCAAGCATCGGATCATCGACTTGAATATTTGTGACTGTCACATTTCCTGTGTTTTCTACTTCAAACGTGTAGGTCACTTCATCACCAACTTGGTTGATGGTTTTCTGTTCGCTGCTCTTTGTGAACGCAAGGCTGCCAGCTGCTTCTTCACGCACAGTGACTTCATCAGAGTCAGTTACTTGGTCTCCTAGTTTCGTTTCACCTGTCACTGTCGCATTATTATAGATTTCGCCACGATCGATATCCGCTTGAGTAATCGTATACGTTGCTTCTGCGATCAATACACTGTTTGGTTCGAGCGTGATCGATTCATCATCATCAATCGCTTGTCCGTTGATCGTCAGATACTTGATATCACTGATATTCTCTAGTTCATCCATTAACGTTACATCAACTAATGTGACGTTCCCTACGTTCTGAGCTGTAAAGGTGTAGACAACCTCTTCGCCCACTTTTAACTCATCACGATTGGCGGATTTGATTAATCCAATCGCTGGAGATTGTTCCGTTGGAATCGTATCCTCATCTTCTGAGTCAACAACAGATCCGTCTGGACTTTCACCAGTCACGATTGCCGTATTCTTAAGGTCTTTCTTGTTTAAATCTTCTTGTGTGATGACATAATTCGCCGTTCCAGTGGTTTTCTCACCTGGTGCCAGCTTTGTCGTTTCAAGTGTGATCTCTCCACCAAGCATCGGGTCAGTTAGTTCCAGATCCGTTATGGTTACATTTCCTGTATTTTCAACTTCAAATGTATACGTGACGGTTTCCCCAACTTCTTTAACCAAGGTAAGATCACTTGATTTGGTGAGAGAAAGGTTTGGCGCTAACTCTTGTTCTACATTAACTTCGTCTTCGTCGCTCACTTTTTCTTGAGATGGTGAGTTGCCTTCAACCATTGCTTGGTTGGTCACTTCACCACGATCCACATTTGCTTGAGTGATCGTATAGGTTGCTTCAGCTACAAGCTGACTACCCGGTTCAAGAGTGATCGATTTTTCATCCGTAATCTCTTCCCCAACGATCGTTTTCAAGGTAATCTCACTTAGATTTTCTAATTCATCTGTGAGAACCACATTCGTGAGGGTCACGTTCCCTGTATTTACTACAGTGAAGGTGTACACAATGTCTTCGCCAACAATCAGATCATCCCGGTTTGCTTCTTTTGTTAGCTCCAGGGAAGGCCGTTGTTCAACCGATGTCGTTTCTTCATCTGTTTCTTTTACTTCTGTGCCATCTGGGAAATCTCCCATAACAACGGCCACATTCGTGAGAACTCCATTGTTTAAATCAGCCTGTGTAACCACATATGTCGCGGTTCCAGTGGTTTTCTCACCTGGTGCAAGTTCTGTTATTTCAAGTTCGATCTCTCCACCAAGCATCGGGTCTTCGACTTGAATGTTTGTGGCTGTTACATTTCCTGTGTTTTCTACTTCAAACGTATACGTTACTTTATCACCAACTTGGTTGATGGTTTTCTGTTCGCTGCTCTTTGTGAACGCAAGGCTGCCAGCTGCTTCTTCATACACAGTGACTTCATCAATGTCAGTCACCTGGTCTCCTAGTTTCGTTTCACCAGTTACTGTCGCCTTGTTTTCGACTTCGCCACGATCGACATCCGCTTGGGTAATCGTATACGTCGCTGCTGCAACTAGTACGCTACCTGGTTCAAGCGTGATCGATTCACCATCATCAATCGCTTCTCCGTTAATCGTCAGGTACGTAATGTCACTGATGTTTTCTAGTTCGTCTCTTAAGGATACGTCAACTAACGTGACATTCCCTACGTTCTGAGCTGTGAAGGTGTAAACAATCTCTTCACCGACTTTTAACTCATCACGATTGGCTGCTTTGATTAATCCAATCTCTGGAGATTGTTCTGTTGGAATTGTATCATCATCTTCCGTTTCTACAGATCCGATAGGACTTTCTCCGGTAACGGTTGCGATGTTTTTAATATCTTCCTTATTTAGATCTTCTTGCGTAACAGTATAGCTCGCTGTTCCAGTCGTTTTCTCTCCGGGTGCAAGCTCCGTTGTTTCAAGTGTGATCTCTCCACCAAGCATTGGATCATTTACATTCAGATCCGTTACCGTAACATTCCCTGTATTTTCTACGTCGAATGTATACGTTACGGTATCCCCAACGGCTTTCACCGAGTTAAGATCACTTGTTTTTTCAAAGCTTAATGATTTCTTCATTTCGGTGTTTTCTTTTGTGACTTTTGTGATCTCTGTTTGATCATTCTTAATCTCAAATCTTACGGGTTCCGCATTTAAGAGATAAGAATCAGGTGCCTTTGTTTCAATCAATCGGTATTCGCCTTCATCTAAATCCTCTATAAGCAGGACCCCATCTTCATCTGTCTGATAATCGCTGCCAACTGCTTCCCATTCATCATCATTTTTCTTCTCTAGTAGGAAGGTTGCCCCACCTAATTGTTCATTCGTTTCATCATTTACTTTTGTTAGTTCAACATGCCTTTTGATTTTTTTATTGCTTACTTGCAATGTGTTTTGACCATTAATATCGATAGTTTGAGTACCGTTTGGACCAATGACATAGTCATCTGGAGCTTTGTCTTCTCTAAGTTCGTACTCCCCAAACAATAACCCTTCAAACGTTACTTCTCCATTTTCATCCGTATTTTTCGTACTAATGACAATGTCTGAGAATTTATCTATTAGTGAGAAGGTGGCACCTTCTAACTTCTCATCATTTGTTTCCGCATCGATTTTCTCTACAGTTAGGGAACCTAGTTCACCACTACCATCGCCTATACCTTGAGTACGAGCGACTGTAATCTCCGATGCAGATAACCATGTTTCTGTATCAGTTTGATCTCCACTAAACGAAATGTTATTTTGAATCTCCGCTCCAACCCCAGCTTGAATAAACGATTTATATTCAAGGATATATGGACGATCTACTTTGTCTACGAACTCTAATACAAACCCGTTATCCGTCATTTCAATGGTATAATCTTCATCTATTATTAACGGATTCTCTTTTTCGACATTTCCATTCTCTTCAACACTTGTGTCATAAACCACAAATGAATCCTGCAGAAGAAGTTGGTTCGTTGTCAGCTCATCAACCAGTCGAACATTATCTACTTCCGCTTGGGCAAAGTTAATGTTTACGTTCCAGTTAACAAAACGTCCATCTTGCTTACCGCTTTTTTTAGTGTAATGACCACCATTTGGAGGGGAAACAGATGCATTCAGCTCAACTGGCTCTTGACCACCATCTGAGAATGTTGCCTTATTTCCATAATCTTTTTGAATGAAACTTAACTCATTTAAGCTCGTCTTATACGTAATGTAGTAAGGCTGATCAACAGGTGAGTTAAATTTGATTTCGAACTGATTCTTATCTTCGTTAATTGATAGTTCATAATCTTCTTTACTAACTAGATCACCTAAATTTACTCTATCAGGGGACCCACTTGGTAGCATTTCGTAAACTTCAATTGTATCTTCTACTAATTGTTGATTACCTTCAATGTCATCCTTAATCATTAATTGATTAATAGGTTGTAAATTGTAGTTAACCCCAATATTCCAAGTGATTTCTTTATCAACCGCATTGTAGGAACCACCTTTAAATCCATTAGCTCTCGTATAGGTATCAGGCGTAAACTGGTTATTAACAGGATGACTAATCCGGTCACTTGAGTTTGCTGGATTCTCCCATGAAAATACTGCCTGGTTTTCAAAGAATAGTTTTCCTTTATCTTCACGCTTTTCATAATCGAATTCTGTTGTGTAAGTGATAATCACTTCATCATCAATTGATTCGAACTCAATATCAAATTGATTCTTGTTAGTAAAATCATTTGGTTCGTTTATTTTAATCGTATAATTGTCTTCATTCATCTCTTCGTTGTTAGATGTTATTTTAATGGAGTCCTCCACTAAACGGAGTCCACTATTTTGGAAAACATCTTTTAAATACACATCGTTCATTTCGAATTTGTCGCTATTAAAACGTATTGTCCAATCAACTGTCTTTTTTTGATAATCAATATTTCCATTTGACTTGAATAGAATTTGTTGACCTATCTGTTGACTTGCTGAATCTTCTAGGCCCTCACCAGATTCAACTGTATTTGTAATCGTGCTACCTTCAAACACACGATCTTTAGCTTTAGTTACATATGTGACTTTGTAAGCTGAATCAATATCTTTTGTGAAGTTCAGTTCAAATCCGTTGTCCACAGTTATCACATCAACGTAATCTACTGTTTCACTTGCCGTTTCTCTCCCGTTCTCATCAATAGTAATACGTTCAACTACAAGAGAGCCTGCTTGAAATTGATGTAAATCCGTCAATGAATCTTTTAGGGTTGCATCTGCTTGCGGGATGGCTCGTTCATTATAGTTGTACCGTACTTCCCATGTGATAGTTTGGGATGGGCCATTCGTACTTTCCACTTCTTTAGCAAGCGGCGTTCCTCTTCCAACTTCTACTGTCGACTTGGCACTTGCTACTTCCGAACCATTTTCTAGTAGATCAGCCTTATTCTCAAAACTAGATTTCGTATTATCTGTGAGCTCTGTTGTGAAAACGAGTCGATAGGCCCGAGTCATATCGTTCTTAAATAGAATCGAGAACTCTGGATCATTAGAAAGTTCATATTCGTCGGTAGGTACTTCATCGCCTAACGAAGATGATCCATTTAACTTCATATCTAAATAGTAGAGTTTGATCGAACCATCGACTAAGCTCTGTCCCTCTTGGATCGGGTCGCTTAACACGGCATTAGTTAGGGTATCCATTGACTTGTTAAAGTCAACTGTCCACTCAACAGACTCCGAATTATAGGGGCGATTCGGTTCTCCTCTTTTTTCCATCGTGCTTCCCGACGGATTAAAATCAATCGGTATCGTTAAAGACTCCTTGCCTTCAATAGGTGTAACTGTTATGGTCTTTCCTTCTTCTAAAACAAGGTCTTCACTAAATTTCGTCCACAATCCTACAGTTCCATTTATATTGGAAAACTGTTCCACAGAATCTGTGAACTCAATCGTTGCTTGTCCATCTTTCGTAACGGAAAAGTAACCGATTATTTGATTATTAAAACGCATTTCGACTCGATCAATTTCATCATATACTATGAATTGCTCTGGAATATCGAACTGAAAGGTTGCTCCCTCCGTATAACCATGTCTATTAGGTAGCTCCCATGTATAGTTAATTTGAATGTTAGAATTCAAACCGGGGTTATCTATGGTTTCTCCATTTGAATTCTCATAACGAATCTTATAACTAGTTAAAATATTTGAATCAATGGTCGTGCTGGTTGCTTGAAGCTCTTGCTTCTCTTCAGATTCCTCTACTTCATCAGCTAATTCCTCTTCAACCTTGCTCTTATCTTCATCAATTAAATCGCTTTCAACTGTTTCTTCTGTTTCTTCTGTTTCTTCTGTTTCTTCCTCTTCTTCATTTACAGGTAATTGCTCTTCCTCTTCGCTCTTAGCTTCATTGACCGAATCAGTCTCAACTTCTTCTTGTTCCGCTAATTGCTCATCGTCAATGACTACCTTTTCCTGATCAGATGAATCCTCATCGGGAGCTTCTTCCACACTTTCTTCAACTGCTTCTTCAAGCAATGGTTTGTCAAAGTGTACCAATAATTCTTTGGAACCAAACGTATGCGTAAACAAAAGATTGATAGAATCTATATCTTCCGTAATCCGTTCTGTATTCCACGTTACGGGTATAGAGATCCTGCCAGAAGATTCCGTTTGTCCTTCTGCAAGAGTGAGAACCAATTGATTCTCTGAGATTACGTACGTACCCACTTCATTCTTATCGTGATCATAGAGTACTTCTTGGAGATCTTCTACATTTAGCTCAACAGGAAATTGAAAAGATAGTTGCGTGTTATCTAGAATGGTATAACTAACGTCAACTTCAAACTCATCATCCCTATTGGCTAATTGATCCTCCTCCCCGTATTGCTCATTTTCCGTTTGTTTCAACGACACATCTACATTGCCGGGATTCAATCCGTTTGCCACCATTACATGGGTGCCAAAAGGCTGAAAAATAAAGATCAAGATAAATAACCATGTTAATACCTTTTTCACGTTCGCATACCTCCTATTAAGCTTCATTTAACGCACTAGACGCACTCCCTAAAAGATTAGCAAGCGGTCAAACACGTATTTAATCATACTTTAATCATGTAGAAAAAGATAGAGTCATGACCTTATTTTGGATTTTTTAAAGGTGAAAATAACTGCTCATTTAGTAGGTATCAAATGATACGTTCTTGGTCATCGAACATGTGGGGTTTTCTTCTACCTTTTCTTGTACGCTTCACACACAAACACCCCCTCCGACATTGTCAGAGGGGGTGTTAAATAAACGTTTAATTAAAAGCGCTTCGCACCGATGTAGCGCGGTTTCCAGTAGCTGTTGTCCATGCTTGTGATAGTTACGCCGGTGCTTGACCCGGAGTGGATGAACTGGTTGTTTCCGATATAGATTCCGTTGTGAGATGGGCCGGCTTTGTACGTTTCGAAAAAGACGACGTCTCCTACTTGGAGGTTGGATACGCTGCTTCAAGCGCTGTGTTGAGAAGCGGCTGTTCTTGGTACTGAGATACCTTGTTGTTTGAATACATATTGAATAAATCCGCTGCAGTCGAATCCAGCTGTTGTTTGGCCACCCCATTTGTAAGGCGTACCGATGTGTTTTGAGGCTTCTGCGACGATGTTCGTGATCGTTGCGCCTGAGTTATTGCTAACTTGTTCGCTTTTGACTTCGGTGTTTGGCTTGTATGTAGAGCCTTGTCCTAGTTTTGCGAATGTTTTTGGTCCGGCGATTCCGTCAGCTGATAGACCGTTGGCACTTTGGAATTTGCGCACGGCGTCGCGTGTATCGGTTCCGTAGTAACCTGTTGGGTTTTGGTTAAAGACGCCAACTGAGCGTAGTTGCGATTGTAATTCTGTTACGGCGGCTCCCTTGCTACCTACACGCAAGATACTTGTTGCAGATGGCTTTGAGTTCGTATTCTTTGTTGTTTGGTTTGATGGTGCTGGTGCTTTGGAGCCTGTGTTGTTTAGGGCTGCAAAGGTTTGTGGTCCGGCGATTCCGTCAACTTGAAGATTTTTGTTTTGTTGGAAGGCACGAACGGCGTCTCTTGTTGTGTTATCGTATTGTCCGTTAGGTTCTTTATTTAAGAAACCTGCTGAACGTAGTTGAGATTGAAGCTGACTTACTTGGTTACCGCTGCTACCTACTCGTAAGATGCCTGAGTAAGATACAGTTTTATTTGTGTTTGCTGGTGCTGAGCTTGCTTTTTGAGACGATGATCCGCCTTTTAGGGCACCAATTGTTTTTGGTCCAGCAATTCCATCTACTGATAGGTTATTTGCTTGTTGGAACTTTCGAACGGCATCCGTAGTGATGGTTCCGTAGTATCCTGTTGATTTCTCGTATGTAAAAAATCCTTTTGACTTTAACTCATCTTGTAGTTGAGTGACGTCTGAGTGATTCATTCCTTGGCGAAGTGTCTGATCTCCGAGTGCTGCATCTGCAATGGTTGGTACTGCGAGAACAAGTCCTGTTGCGACGGTTGATGTTAAAACGGCCTTTTTCATCTTAGCTGTATGGCTCAAATAAAGAACCTCCTCTAATTCTCTTAGTTTGTTATTTCTTATTTCGGCTGCGTGAGTTAAGTGTTAAATATGGCCTGTTTATTATCTCTTATTTTTTTGACAAAATAAGGGACATAACTCGATTATATTCCTAAATTCTACACGATTTCTTGATATGAATCTATCAATGTAATGAAACTGTAATATTACATTTACGAGATTCGTTCTTTGCGTTCGTGACGCAGTTCGACATGATTCGATTTAGGCAAAAAAATCCCCAAGCGATGCTGAATCGTTGGGTAATAATCATTTTGTATAGGTAATATGTCCTGCAAGTGCGTATAAAGCAAGGGTGGATGCAAAATGGGAGGAGATGTCATTGGGATCTTGCTGTGGGTACACTTCCACAAAATCCATGCCAACTAATCCTCTTGATGCAAATTCATAAACCAGTGTGAGCAGTTCATAACTGGTTAAGCCATTAACATCTGCGGGTCCACCTGGGTTAAAGGCGACATCAAGCACATCACTACAGATTGATAGGTAGACGAGGTCAACATCAGCACTTGCCATCTCATATAATTCACCGGCAAATTCTCGTAGATTACTGGCTTCGCGTATCTGATTCACTGTTACTGTTTTAGCACCAGCTTCTTTTGCGTAACGACCGGTTGCTGGTTTGTTACGTGGTCCATGGATGCCGGTATGTATCAGACTTTCATTGACGACGCCATCTAGTTCGTAAAGTCTCGCAAACGGCGTTGATCGCGCGTACTTTTCGCCTTCATGATGTGGCATGTTGTCATAGTGCGTGTCCAGATGGAGAATACCGATTTTTTTATCAGGATGTGCTTCTGTTAATCCACGCACAATCGGATAGGTAATGCCGTGATCGCCACCAAGTGCAATCGGAAACTTGTTTGTTTTCCAGACGTCTTTGGCGAAGCTTGCGATGCGATTCATTGTCTCTTCTACATCGGCGGGAACAACATCAACGTCACCTAGATCTGCAAGTGTTAGATGCTCAAAGACATCAATGTGGTCGAGTTCCGGTAAGTAGCCAGAATAACGGCCGGAGCACAGACGCATGACCTTTGGCCCTAACTCACAGCCCGTATAATCACCCCATGTCACTGCCCCTTCCCACGGTACACCGTAGATCAGGACATCTGCCTTTTCAATTGAATCAGTTGTTCCATTTATTGCACCAAGAAACGGCGGCGTATTGCCATATAACATATTGTTCGTATTGGACATCAACTCAGTCCTCTCAAGTGAATTCTCGTTATGCTTTCCCTCTTTTTGTTGGATTAAACATAAAAAACACAGGTAGAAGAATATCTACTACCTGTGTTCGGTTGGTCTACCACTCCGCAATACTGCCGTCGTTATGTCTCCAAATGGGGTTATGCCAATTTGGTTCTTGTTTGCTCATCTTACGAACATGTTCCTCATTCACCTCAATGCCTAAGCCTGGTTTTGTTGGAATTTGAACATAACCTTTCGAATAGGTAAATACACTTGGATCAACAAGATAATCGAGTACGTCTGAGCCTTTGTTGTAATGAATGCCAAGGCTTTGCTCTTGAATAAAGGCATTGTGACATGTCGCGTCCACTTGCAGGCATGATGCCAAGGCAATGGGTCCTAATGGGCAATGTGGAGCCGCAGCAACATCAAAGGCTTCAGCCATGGAGAGGATTTTTTTGTTTTCTGTAATGCCTCCCGCATGAGATAAGTCCGGTTGAATGATGTCAACATAACCATCCATTAACAGATTCTTAAAGTCCCATTTTGAATACATTCTTTCTCCGGTCGCAATTGGAATGACGGTGTGCTTCGAGATCTCACGTAAGGCTTCATTGTTTTCTGAAAGCACTGGTTCTTCGATAAACATCGGTCGAAATTGTTCTAGTTCTTTTGCTAAAATTTTTGCCATTGGTTTATGCACACGGCCGTGGAAATCGATGCCGATGCCAAGATATTTACCTCCTGCTTCGCGAACAGCGGCGACATTTTCTAAGACATGGTCAATTTTCTCGTAGGAATCAATGTATTGCAGTTCATTTGTTCCATTCATTTTGATTGCGGTGAAGCCTTTTTCGACCGCATCTCGTGCGGCTGCGCCAACATCTGATGGACGGTCTCCACCAATCCATGAGTAGACTTTCATTGAGTCTCTTGCTTTGCCTCCAAGCAACTCGTGAACAGGTGCATTATAGTATTTTCCTTTAATATCCCAAAGGACTTGGTCAATGCCTGAGATTGCACTCATAAGGATCGGGCCCCCACGATAAAAGCCACTGCGGTACATCATGTTCCAGTGGTCTTCAATATTCAGAGGATTTTCTCCAATCAAATTCTCCATTAGCTCATCTACTGCGGTTTTGACTGTTGCTGCTCGACCTTCAACAATCGGTTCACCCCAAGCCAGTGATACCTTCATCGGTTTCAACTTTTAAAAATAACCATCTTGGTGGGACTTGAAAGAGCTCATAGCTTTTTATTTTCATCTGTGTCACTCCCCTAATGTAATCGCTTTAATTAGTGCCTACGCCCTTTGTGGTGTTCACGATAATACAGATCAGATTACATGTCCACTCTTGACTAAGGAAAAAGCCGGCTCATTAACGGAAGACCACTGAAAAAGTCTTTAAAAGGTGAAAAAGAAGCTCTACTCCTACCGAATATAGGAAAATCGCTTCTCTTTTACACGATATGCAGATGCAAATGGCTATTATTCAAAGCTAAGTAGCTTGTTTTTCAGTGGCCTCGACATACGGAGGTTCCTCCTTTACATGCAAGACCCGCTTTTTACATGCGAGGAGCTCAGGCGACATGCGGAGCTTCCTTCTTTACATGCAAGACTCGCTTTTTCACATGCGAGGAGCTCAGGCGACATGCGGAGGTTCCTTCTTTACATGCAAGATCCGCTTTTTCACATGCGAGGAGCTCAGGCGACATGCGGAGGTTCCTTCTTTACATGGGAGACCCGCTTTTTGACATGCGAGGAGCTCAGGCGACATGCGGAGACCACTGAAAAAGTCTTTATAAGGTTAAAAAGAAGTCCTTCTCTTACCAAATATAAGGAAAAACTTTTCAAAACTATATGCAGATGCAAATGGTCTTGGCTTGTTTTTCAGGGTCCTCCATTAACGGAGCGGTTCCTTTTACGGATACTATTAAGATTAATCAACCCTCATAACTGAAAAAAGACAACGGGACTCTTGTCGTCCATGTTGTCTTTTTTACTTTTAGTAGTCAAAGTTCTGCAGGAATGCTTGACACCTATGCGCTTTGTCGAGAGCATTTAGAAATTGACTATGTGATATATCTAGAAAAATAGAGGTGCGATCTCTAAACATGATTTGTGTACCAACTTTACCTTCTTGTTTCTCGGCTATGCAGGATACAACATGTCTTGAGAAAAACCACTCACAATTAGGATTGGATGGAGAAAGAGTAGGAGCGGCAATAATAGCTAATCCCTCGCTAATCATGATAGGTGGTTTGGATTTTATTCCAAGACTATAGAGACTATACAATCTTCTTCCATCATAGCTCGAACCATTTGCTAGACATGCCGACTGTACTAGTTGAAGCGGTGTTTGTTTTACTAGGTAGGTTGTATTGGGTTCCATTACTTTGGTTGAGTATTCAATATCACGATATGGTTGTATAAATAAGGTCTGTTCATTAATGGCGTAATCATCTACATGGCGAATACTCTGCTGCATATCTTTTAGCATCTGTGTCAATACTCCTCCTTCTGAAAGTTCCGAAATTTGGACTGTTTTCTTCAAATCGGTACAACTTTAGCGTGAATTATGACCAATGCCCACGGTGAAAAAAGCGTAAAACAGATTGATTGAAGCCTCATTTGCCATCTTTTGCTGATGTGCGTATGTATGCAAACTCTCGTAATCTAAGCTTACCGCGGAATACTTGGAAAGCGCGCTTTCAGAATGGTGTAGAGCAGATGACATACAATTTCGATGATGTGTTGGAACAGTATACCCCTCTCATTAAAGGACAGATTAAAAAGCTACGCCTAACGCAAAACTATGATGAATTTTACCAAGTTGGCTTGATCGCTCTTTGGGATGCCTATCAGCGATTCAGTCCAGAAAAAGGTGAGTTTGCAGCCTTCGCTAAACTAAGGGTTCGAGGGGATTTGATCTCCCATTTACGGAAGGAGATCCTCACAGCTGAGCGATTTATGCTAACTGATGAAACTACAGAACACTTGCTTGAATCCCTACAAGATCGTGATGATGAGCCAATTGCCGACTTCTGTTTCTCTCCTTATCTTCAGTATTTGTCACCGCGCGAATTGCTTTATGTGAATCAGGTGCTTATTCAAGGTAAAAGCAGAAAAACAGTTGCTCTTGAGCAGAATGTAACCTTAAACACGGTTGCAAGCTGGAGCAAGACGGCACGTCGTAAATTACGAGAGTCCGGCAAAGCTCTCGGTGATCCACGAAAAATGAAAGAATAGAATTCACTTTGTAAATTTAGTTAAAATTATACTGAATAGATCTTCATCATGCAATTGATTTATTCTAAATATTACTTTTATTCTGTTAATTAACCTGACTAACTTAAAGATAATAATCATGCAAGGTATAACCAACACCCCGGATGGTTTGGATATATGGAGGGTATCCGTGATCTGTAGCGAGTTTCTTGCGGATATTACTAATATGAACCAATACTGTTCGGGAGTCCTTATGGCTATTTTCCCCCCAGATGTCCTCAAAAAGCTGATCTGCACTATACACCTCATTCGGACGGTGAGCCAAATAGGATAAGAGCTTAAATTCTTGTGAAGAAAGTTCGATATAGTTGCCCTTATGAAAGACCTCTTGCGTAACTAGATTTATTGAAAGACCTTCGAATTGAATAACAAACGTCCGTTGATTCCGTACATTTTTGTAATGAAAGAGATGTGCTTTAATCCGTAACAGCAACTCTTCATAATCAATAGGCAGCTGAAAATAATCATTTGCGCCTGTTTCAAATATCTCCTGTCTGGTACACGTATGATCCTCAATCATAAAAATTGGAGCAGAGGTTTTGCTTCTCAACTGACAGCAAAGTTCAAGAGATTTCTTAAAACGTAACTCGCTACCAATGATGATAAGCTGGGATTTAATTCACTCATGATGCGTGAGAGCTGCAGTGAACTCTTTTGCCGAATGACAATAAACTGTTCTTTCATTGCGTCACGTATTAAAGCCTGATAAAACCGATCCTCATCTTCAATTAATAAAATCTGTGCCCTTCCCATCATATCCCTCATTCATTCATGTATTATCTATAGTATACGTAATAAAGAAGGATTTTCATAGCAAAATAAGGACTTTTGTATCATTTTTATTGACTAACAGCATAGGCAAAAGACCCCAATCACATAATTGAGGTCTTTTTATATGAAACGATGCAGTTACTCGTCAGATGACTCGTCCTGTTCAACTGAGCCACCTTCCATCCGTTCATCATCATTATCCATAAGCTGTTCATCTGATGGTTCAGACTCAAGCTCGAATTCATCTTGGCCTTCTATCTCTTCTTCATCAAGATCTTCATTTATATCTTCGTCCATCGTTGGATCTGAGATGCTTTCACGATTTTCACTATTTGAAGAAGAAGCAGGATCCTGCTCATCCTCGCCTCCACATGCTGTTAGAATGGCTGCAGAAAGGATGGCTGTGGCTACTATACTTGTTGTTTTATTCATCTGTTAACCTCCCGCAGAATTAAGACATCGATTTTTCAACATCACCATCTTAACAATGGAGACAACAAGCGTCTATTATACAAGCCGTTCTTATGCAATATTTTGCAAGATCACACGGTCTCTCATAATGTCTCTACCTTATGATTCATGCATATTGGAGTGATTACGCGTTTGGCTGCAGAGCAAACGTCATATCTGCCTCAACAGCAACCTCGCCATTTACAGTAGCCACGCCATGCGCTTTCGCCACTGGTCCTTTTAAGCGTGTGATCTCCACTTCAAGACGAAGCTGATCTCCAGGCTTCACCTGTCTTTTAAAACGACACTTTTCAATGCCACCAAAAAGTCCGATCTTGCCTTTGTTCTCTTCCTTCGTCAGAATCGAAACCGCTCCCGTTTGCGCAAGTGCTTCAAGAATTAACACACCCGGCATCACAGGATAATCAGGAAAATGCCCATTAAAAAACTCTTCATTTGCCGTTACATTTTTAATAGCAACCGCACGCTTCCCCTCTTCTACTTCATCCACCCGATCAATCAATAAAAACGGATAACGGTGCGGAATAATCTCTTTAATTTGCTCAATCGTTAACATATACAACATCCTCTCAAATACTCATCATTAGTGGAATTATACCATATCTCTATATAAGAATCCGATGATGATGTAGGATAGAAGAAATAGACAAAAAGGGAGCGATCAAATGGCAAGCTTTCACGGATACGTTGCACCAGTCTCACTAGGAATACAGACAGGATTACAGATTATCCTTCCAGAACACACAAACCAAACCACCCAACCGAAAACTCTCTATCTACTTCACGGCATGGGGGACAACGAAACGATCTGGACACGCCGCACGGCTATCGAACGTTACGCCGATACATATGGCTTCAGCGTTATCATGCCAAGCGTCGACACAAGCTATTACACAGACATGGCCTACGGAAAAAACTATTGGACCTACATCTCAGAAGAACTCCCAAAAATCATCAGCACCCACTTCAACATAACAACTGATCCCGAACACACCTACGTTGCCGGACTATCCATGGGAGGCTACGGCTCCTTTAAACTCGCCCTAAACCACCCAAACCGCTTCCGCGCAGCCGCCAGCTTCTCCGGCGCACTAGACGTCAAAAGTCTGCTCGCGCACACACCAGAAGAAAACAAAGAACAACGCAAACTCAGCCTGAAAATCATCTTTGGAGACAACCCAAACCTTGACGCAATAGGAGCCGACCTATTCTCGCTCATCACCAAACACCAAGAGGCTGGCCTTGCACTACCCGATCTCTATCAATACTGCGGAACCGACGACTTCCTCTATCGCATGAACACGAACTTCAGCAACCATCTAAAAGAACAAGGCATCAAAGCTTATTACGAAGAATCCAAAGCCGACCACACATGGGATTACTGGGATTATTGCATTGAATCATTTTTGAAGAAGATCTGTGAGAGGGACAACGCTTAGGCGTTGTCTTTTTTGTGGGGAGATGGGTCAATGCTGTGAATAAAAATGGTTATTTTTATTCCTTATATAATTAGACCTTTCTTGGTTTGCTGCGTGGGGGCTTGGTATTAGGTTTGCGCTCTTGGTAAGTACGGGGTAGTTCTTGGTTTTGGAGTGGAGCTCTTGCTTTGGGTCTAATCTAGCTTGGTATTGGGGTGGATTTCTTGCTTTAGTTCTGATCTAGCTTGATATTGGAGTGGAGCTCTTGCTTCAGCTCTCCTCCCGCTTGGTATGAGGGGGGCGCTCTTGGTTTTGACGCTCTGGCTCTTGCTATCTCTCGCCTTCTCTTGATGAAGCGTGTGCCTCTCTTGCTCTCCTCACCATTCTCCTTGCTGCTCCAAGCTTCTTCTTGATAAGCAGTACTTCCTTCTTGCTTTTACCTTCAGTTCCAATGCAGTTAATAAAAATGGACATTTTTATTCCTTATTTCAATTGACCTTTCTTGGTTTGGTGCGTGAGCTCTTGGTGAGTGAGGGGAGATCTTGGTATTTGAGTGGAGCTCTTGCTTTAGCTTTACTCCCGCTTGGTATTCGAGTGGAGCTCTTGCTTCGTCCCTTCTCCAAGCTTGGTATTAGGGGTGCGCTCTTGGTTTTGACGCTCTGGCTCTTGCTATCTCTTGCCTTTTCTTGATGAAACGTACGCAGCTCTGGCTGTTCTCGCCATTCTCCTTTATACTCCACGCTTCTTCTTGGTAAGCGGCACTTCCTTCTTGTTCTTACCCCAAGTTTCAATGCAGTAAATAAAAATGGACATTTTCATTCCTTATGTTCATGGATTTTTCTTGCCAGGGCGCTTGGTATTGGCTCGAAGGCTTCGCTCCACCCTGTCCATCCAATTAAATCCAATAAAATGGTTGCAACTGTAAATTATATAGTGTACTATGTGAGTAGTACAGTATGACAATATAGGGAGTTGAGAGTATGGAAAATCAGCAGGCGCGGCCTTTGGTTGTCGAGAATATCAGCAAAAGCTTAGGTGGAAAGAAGATCATTAAGGATCTATCTTTCTCAGTAGAAGCAGGGAAAATTTACGGTTTTCTTGGACCAAACGGATCGGGGAAAACAACAACGATTCGAATGATTGTTAGCTTAATTGGACTTGACGCAGGGGATGTCAAAATCGGCGGACACAGCATTCGCACAGAAAGAGAGCAAGCTCTCTCACAAATTGGTGCGATTGTTGAAAATCCAGATTTATACGAATACATGAGCGGACGAAAGAATCTGATTCATTTTGCTCGCATGACTAATAAGAAAGTCACTACCGAGCGCATTGATGAAGTCATCAAGATGGTTGAATTAGATCATGCCATTGATAAAAAAGTCAAAACCTACTCTCTTGGCATGAAACAGCGACTTGGTATTGCCTTATCCATTTTACATGAACCCAGTGTACTCATTTTAGACGAACCTACAAACGGATTAGATCCAAAAGGCATCCGGGAGCTGCGTTCTTATCTAAAAGATCTCGCCCACAATTCAGGAGTAGCCATTCTTGTCTCCTCACATCTTTTATCGGAAATTGAACTGATGTGCGACCGCGCCATTGTGATAAAAGAAGGCCAAGTCATTAACGAGCTTGCAGTGAACGACAAAGAGCAAGGAGAAGAACAGGAAGTCGCTGCTGTCTTTGAAGTAAATCAGCTGGAAAAAGCCGAGGCACTGCTTCTGCAATACGGAACCGTTCGCAAAGAAGAGAACCGAATTATCCTAGAAAATACAACGGTTGAGCAGGTCCCATCGATTGTATCTGCCCTAGTAAAACAGGAAATTGACATTTATCACGTTTCATATAAAAAGTCACTCGAAGATACGTATCATTTGTTAACAGAAAAGGAAGTGATCTAGATGTTTCTATCATTGGTGCAGAATGAGTGGATGAAGGCTTATTATCGGAATAAATTTATTGTGTTTTGCCTGGTTATTTCGGGACTAATCGGAATTGGAGCAGTGCTCACTACTTTATTTAATAACTATGACTTTGGAGCAGAGGAACCTGTTGAATCTATATCCGCGCTTGAGTTTACTGTAAGTGCTTTGGAAGCTACTTCAATCTTTGTGCTTGTGTTTAGTGTAGTGATATTGATCTCAAGTATTGCGAGCGAATTTAAAAGTGGTACGATGAAGCAGTTGTTGATCCGACCGGTTTCACGTACAAATATTCTTGTATCTAAATGGGTAATGACATTCCTAGCAACTATTATGATTCTGATCGGCATTGCCCTGGTTAGTTTGATTATTGGTAGCATTTTCTTCGGCTCTGATACTCCTTTCGTTGAAACGATTTCAGCACTTGGATTATGGATTTTATATAATTTACCTATGTTTTTCTTTTTCCAGACTCTAGGTCTTTTCATAGCCGTTTTAACTAGAAGCACAGCTCTTTCTGTGGCTGCTGTCATAGTCTTAAATTTTGTCGGTGGCGTTATTACTATGTTTCTTTTACGATTCGAATGGTCTAAATATCTAATCACAGCAAACCTATCACTACAGGATTATAGTCAGAATGAGCATCTATTCTTTGGAGGTACTCCATTAATGGAGAATATGACTCTTGGATTCTCACTAACCATTATTGCTGTCTATTCCATCGTGCTCCTGCTCATCGCTCATCTTGTTTTCAGTAAAAAGGATGTATTATCATAACCGTTCGACTAACATTTGAACGCAGAAAGGGGTGATCTCTAGGTGACCATTGAGTTTGACCCATCAAAACCCATCTACAGACAAATAGCAGATTATTATTATCAAAAAATCAGTAGCGGAGAACTCCGCCCTGGCGATAAGCTTCCTTCCGTCAGAGAAACCGCCCAGTCCCTGCGAGTGAACCCAAACACCGCTTCACGATCCTATCTAGAGATGGATCGTGAAGGTGTGACGTTCACGAAACGGGGTCATGGTACATTTGTAACTGAGGACGAAGAGGTGGTTAGAGAATTGAGAGTACAACTAGCACAATCTCATATCAAAGAATTGATTGACTATCTATATAAGCTCGGATTCTCAAACAAGCAAATTAAAGATCAGCTTGATTCGTTATTAGAGACGGAGGATGGTGAAACCAATGCAAAAAATCGAACTAAAAAACCTCTCTAAATCCTATGGAAGAAACGAAGTACTAAGCAATCTCAACCTAACATTAGAAGGCAACCGAATCTATGGCATCATCGGCGAAAACGGAACAGGAAAATCAACCCTACTCCGACTCATCAGTGGACTCGCCAGACCATCACGCGGATCCGTTACCGTAAACGGTCAAACCACCGCGGAAGGTCGTAGAAATCAGGTTGCCTATCTATCCGATCAAGAGATGCTTGATAAATTTTCAACACTAGCTTACCAAATCAAATTTCACGAAAATATGATTCCCGGTTTCCAAACAAACCGTGTCTATGAAATGCTCGACATGATAAAGCTGCCTGTTGATGGGAAAATCAAAAACCTCTCAAAAGGACATCGGAACTTGTTTAATCTCGTGCTAACACTTGCTAACCCTGCTCCTATCTTGATCATGGATGAGCCACTTTCAGGCATCGATACAAACAAAAAAGAGGATCTCATGCAGCTCTTGTCCTCCTTTACCCTTGATGAAGAACGACTCATCCTATTCGCAACACATGAATATGACGAGATTGAATTCCTAATTGATGGCTTGATCGTCATCAAAGGTACCAATGTCGCATACTTCACAGAAGACCTTGAAGAAATGCGAATTGAACAAGGAAAAACCATTCAACAAATTTTCAAGGAGGTGACCCAATGACCTCATTTCTAACCCTACTAAAAAGAGACCTAAGGCTGCAGGTTCCGTTTATGGTGATATACTCAGCAGCTATGCTTTTTGTCGCAATCGTCTTTACCTTTCTGGCCATGCGCTATTCATACGAATTTTTCGGAGCTATTCTATTCATTTTTCTAGCACAATTTTTCTTCGCCTTTATTGCCTTACCAATCAATTCAATCTGGAGAGAATGGCGAATGAAAACAGCCGGACATTGGCTCATGCTCCCAACATCCGTTCATGCAAAAATTTGGAGCAAAATACTCTCAATAATCATCTGGATTCTATTCTTAATTGTGTTAACCCTATTATTGTGGGCTGCAACGGGATTAATAGACCATACAGAAATACATGAAATGACCTTTATTCTCCTTAGTAAACTAGCATCAGTCGACCTATTGATTATTGGACCTTTTATGCTGTACTCTCTCATCTCCGTTTCAATTCCTGTATTCCTAGGAGTCATCATGCTCAATGGAGAAGGCGGTTTGAAAGGATTTCTGTACACCGGTTTGCTACTTGCCTTTTACCTTATTTTGATCCCATGGATCTCATCGATCGAGTTGCTCTCTTCCCTAAAATTTGGTCCAATCTTTCTTGATATAAGCTTTTTCCAAGAAAACACTACATTTGGTGACTCTTCATTTACCTTTAATATTATAGCTGACGGCTCCGCTCCTTTTACCTATGTAAGCACACTGATTTTGGAAGTTCTATTAGTTTGCTTCATGTATTGGATCTGCTGGTGGTATCTCGCAAGGAAAGTGGAAATTTAATTTGGATTCTACTGAAAAAGACTGTCCGAGGAGGGCAGTTTTTTTGTATGGGTATGAGGCGTTGGATTCGTTTCTACACGCAAGATGCCCATTACCACGCGCGAGAACCCTCTTTCCACACGCGGTGGCCTTTTCCTCTTGCTTGTTGGAGGATCTAGCTTGGTCCGATACCTGTTTTTCTTGATGCAGTTCTCTTTCCTCTTGGTAAGCAGCACATCCTTCTTGCTCTTACTTCAAATTTCAATGCAGTTAATAAAAATGGATATTTTCATTCATTATTTAAGTTGAACTTTCTTGGTTTGTCACGATGGGGCTTGGTATGTGGGGGTGGCTCTTGCTTCTTCTGGCTCTTGGTGCTGAGGGTAACTTCTTGCTTTCCTTCTTCTGCCTCTTGGTGCTGTGGGTGGCTTCTTGCTTTCTTCTTCTGCCTCTTGTGGGTGGCTTCTTGCTTTTCTTCTTCTGCCTCTTGGTGCTGTGGGTGCTTCTTGCTTTTCTTCTTCTACCTCTTGGTGCTGAGGGGATGTTCTTGGGTTTCTTCTTCTGGCTCTTGGTGCTGAGGCTGGATTCTTGGCTTTCTTCTTCTACCTCTTGGTGCTGAGGGTGACTTCTTGCTTTCCTTCTTCTGCCTCATGGTGCCGAGGGTGACTTCTTGCTTTCCTTCTTCTACCTCTTGGTGCCGAGGGTGACTTCTTGCTTTCCTTCTTCTACCTCTTGGTGTTGAGGGTGACTTCTTGCTTTCCTTCTTCTACCTCTTGGTGTTGAGGGTGACTTCTTGCTTTTCTTCTTCTGCCTCTTGGTGTTCTAACTATTCTTCTTGCTCCTCCGAACTTCCTCTTGGTGAACCGCATATTCTTCTGGCTCTCACCGCCGCAGCCCAAAAATTCAAATGCCTCTTAATAAAAATGTCCATTTTTATTCCTTATTTCCCTTGATCTAGACTAGTTTAATACGTGCCCATTCTCCGCCAAAAATAAAAGACCAACGCACACGCGTTAGTCTTCTACTCCTTTCATCAAGTCCACGATGTGGTACCAGGTTTCGAGCTTGAATACATCGAAGGGATCGCCGCCTCCGATGGTACCATAGCCGACCATCATGCCTAGGAAAAGCGAGGCTCCGATAAGTGTCAAGATGATATATAAACGCAGCCAAATAGGCAGAATTCGGATCCGGCCTTTTTTCTTACGTGGTGTCTTCTCGGGTTTTTGCTCGGCTTTTTGCTTTGCTTTTGCCTCTCGAATTTCCGCACGTGTTAGTGGTTTGGCTTTGGTTTCATTTTTTCCTTTATCAGAGGCGGGTTTTGCCTGCTTCTGATGGCTAGGTTGTTTCTTGTTCATGTATCTCTCTCCAGTCGAGCAACGTTTGCAATTAGCGACGGATACCGTTAATGATGCCTGACATTTCATCGGCTATGGACAAAGAACGTGCGTTAAATTGATAGTGACGCTGAGTCAAAATCAGTTCACTCATTTCTTTTGCCATATCGACATTTGAACCTTCTAGAGCTCCCTGCTGAATCAGTTGGTCAGAGGCTGCAATCATCTGCATGCGGTTGTCTCCATCTGGCATGAGAAAATCTGTGTTGCCAGCCGCTTCAAGCAACTGGGGTTTTGCCACTTCAACTAAACCAATTTGACCAACTGCTGCAACAGTTCCGTCCTGGAGCTGCGCTTCTAGTTGACCATTTGCCGTCATTTGAAGGGATTCAAAGGTATAGGGAACCGTCATTCGCTCACCATTGTCATCTAATAGGTAAAAGCCATTTTCATTTGCAATAACCAGCTCTTGATCATTGTTAGGATTCTCCGTTAAAAAGAAGGCTCCTTCACGAGTCAATCTTGTTTCCGAAGCTCCATTATCATTTCTCTCTACTTGAAAGAAATGATAGCCGTTTGTCAGCGCAAAATCAAGCATTCGTCCGGTTTGCATCGCAATGCCTGGTTCATTAGATAGACGAGTTTGGGCAATTTTTGCTCCTGATCCAACACGTAGGCCAGGAGGGGTTAATCGGTTGCCCTCCGTTGGTTGGTTAGTGTATTCACGGTTTAGAAGGTCCGAAAACGAGACATCTCGTTTTTTATAGCCAGCTGTTTCACTGTTTGCTACGTTATGCGAGATCGAATCAAGTTTGCTTTGAAGCTGGCCCATTGTCACTGATGCAATATTGGATGAAATATTCATGAACAATCTCCTTTATGCGGCTTGTTATCAGCCAATTCTTCCTACCTCGTTCACAGCTTTGTCCAAGCTTTGATCATATGCCTGTAACACTTTTTGATTAGCTTCAAACGAACGCAGAGCGCTCATCATATCAGCCATTGTTTGGTTACTGTCCACATTTGACTGCTCCACAAAACGCTGTTGAATCTGAAAATCAAAAGCAGAGGCTGGTAGTTCCTCTTCCGAACGAAGCAAGCCATTGCCTTCCTTTACAAGCGCTTGGGCATCCTCTGCATATGCAATGCCTAGTTGACCAAGGTTTGCACCAGCAGAACTTGTGACGACACCTGTTTCATTAATAAGAAATTCTTCGTTTTCAACCTGAATGGTTTGTCCTGCAGCATTTAATACAGGATATCCTTCTGTCGTGACGAGCTTGGCCCGAATCACTTACAGCAAATTGACCATTACGAGTGTAACGCACAGTCCCGTCATCTGCCTGAACGGAGAAAAAAAGCATTGGACGAGCGCCCGCTTCTCCTTCTGGTAAAACTCCGTCAAGTAACGCCACATCTGTTCCATTTCCAGTTTCAACAAGTGAGCCTTGTCTGAAGTTTGGTGTTGCTTCCTGCATATAGGTTCCAGTAGAGAGCGATCCGATGTTATACGATCGTCCTGTGATGGAATTTGCATTTCGTGCCTGAAGCAGCATCTCAGGAAAAGAGCGAATACTTGATTGATCGGCTTTATATCCAGGCGTATTCGCATTTGCCATATTATTTGTAAGCATTTCCTGACGCTGTTGCTGAGTCAGCATTCCTGCTGCTGCACCATATAAGCCTCGTAGCATGACATTTCTCCTCTCAGGTTACACACGTGCTCGTTTCTTAGACATTTTATCTAAGTTTTCTAGAATCAGACCCGTTCCCTTAGCTACACAATGCATCGGATCCTCAGCTACTAATACCGGTACTTTTAACTCTTCTGCAAGTAGCTCATCAATACCATGAAGCAACGCTCCACCACCCGTTAGAATGACACCACGATCAATGATGTCTGCAGATAGTTCAGGAGGTGTTTTCTCAAGCACTTCTTTTGCTGCTTGTACAATATACGCAGCCGATTCCGTTAGAGCACCTTGGATCTCTTCTGTTTTGACTGTTATCGTTCTTGGAAGACCACTTACTAAATCACGTCCGCGAATTTCCAGTTCTTCCTGACGTCCGCCTGGGAACACTGTCGCCACTGTCTTTTTGATATTCTCAGCTGTACGTACACCAATTAACAGCTTGTACTGTTTTTTGATGTAAGTTAAAATCTCGGAATCAAAACGATCCCAAGCTACTTTTATGGATGAGGCGGTGACGATATCACCCATTGAAAGAACAGCAACATCTGTTGTTCCACCGCCTATATCAATAACCATATTTCCACTCGGCTGAAAAATATCCATTCCTGCGCCAATTGCTGCTACCTTAGGCTCTTCTTCCAGATAGACATCCTTACCACCACTTCTTTCAGCTGCTTGACGGATCGCCTTTTGCTCAACCGATGTAATGTTTGTTGGGCAACAGATTAAGATGCGAGGCTTACTAAACATGCTTCTCACCTTAATCTTATCCAGAAAATGCTTAAGCATAGACTCCGTTAAATCAAAATCAGCAATGACACCATCCTGCATCGGGCGAAGTGCAACAATATTCCCAGGAGTACGTCCCACCATCCGATATGCTTCCTCACCTACTGCTAAAACGCGTTTTGTAGATGTTTCCATAGCCACAACAGATGGCTCATCCAGGACAATTCCACTTCCTTTTACAAAAATAAGTACGTTCGCTGTTCCTAAATCAATTCCAATATCTCGACCAAACATGATTCGTTCCTCCCTGTTATTCGAACATTATGTCATCATTTACAATTCTCTAAAGGCTATCGTCTCTTAATTACCAGCATCTGACTGAGTCACCCTTACAAAGTTGCAATCATGCATAGTGCCGGGGCGGTCCTCAAAATGTGCTCGAGTCTAGATTGACAGGCCTATATACCTAATTGTAGATTTTATCATATAATGTCCTCTCAGGGATGATTTTAGGGAAATTTATTGACGAGATTTTACAATTAGATGATCCGAAACGTCTACAGTCTTCCGATATTTTACTTTTGTCGCCTCACCACCCCGTAAATGGCGAATGGACTTGTGATACTCCAGAATGTCTTTCACTTCGTTTGCCAGCTCCGCATTAATTTCGGGCAGACGCTCCGTGAGATCTTTGTGTACAGTACTTTTTGAGACTCCAAACTCTTTCGCTATCGTTCTCACCGTTTTTCGAGTCTCAACAATGTACCTGCCTATCTTGATGGTTCGCTCTTTGATGTAATCATGCACACGACTCGCCTCCCTAATTCTGTGTTGGTGATTGGTACAGTTTATTAGGGAGTGGATATAGATATACCACCTTATTATAAGGACGAGCGCGGTTTTCCGGTGCGCAAGCTTGTCTCGGCACATTCAACCTGTATCATTTATTAACTTACTGACTTAAGACCAATAACAGACACCAAAATTAATGTAATAAAAAATAACCTCTTCAAATCACGGGATTCCCCATAAAAAATCATCCCAACAATCGCACCACCAAAGGCACCAATCCCAGTCCACACAGCATATACAGTCCCCATCGGCAACGAATTCATTGCATAAGACAATAGTATAAAACTAGAAGCAAAACCCAAAATCAAACCAATAATCGGAGCCGGACCACGCTTCGTTTTTAACTGATTCATCATCGTCACACCAAACAATTCACAAAACCCTGCAAGAATCACACTAACCCAAACCATTTTCTCTCACATCCCCTGTATCGTCCTCTTTTGTTACCATCTTTAGCCCTATAACCCCAATCAACAAAGTTAAAATAAATAGGAACTTAGCAGGAGGTAAAGCCTGACCCAGGCACCAGCGTATCCACCGCAACAGACCCCACAGTCCCAAGCCCCACAAACACCGCATACGCCGTCGCAACCGGAAGCTCCTTAGTCGCTTGTAGCAAAAGAAGAAAACTCACCACAATGGCAACACCAGTTCCTCCCCACTCAAGCACAGACGAAGCCTGATTCAACCCAATCACCCAGCACACCTCAAACACCGCCGCAACAATCAGCAAAACCCAATTTCTCATTTCTTTCTCTCTCCTCTCTCTACACACAGAAAAGCCCGGAAGACTCCCGCACATTCCCATGTGCAAAATATCTCCCGGGCTTTTATCCCTCCGTGTCACAGCATAACGCTGTGCGCCCCCTCTCGGACCAGACCAACCATAATAGCGGCTGCGGAACCCTAGGAAGCTTTATATGAGCTTATTATAACGTATGTGGGTGTAGAGTTCAAATTGGGCGGATGTGGTGGGGAGCGGCTGTTAGTGAGCGTAGGGGGGGCGGGAGGGGTCTTGGTGTTTTGTGCGGCTCTCTTGGTGGGGAGTGGCGGCTCTTGGTGTTTTGGGCTTCTTTCTTGGTGGGGAGCGCCGGGGCTTGGGGTTATGTGCTTCTCTCTTGATGGGGAGTGGTGGCTCTTGGTTACTTGTGCTTCTTTGTTGATGGGGAGTGGTAGCTCTTGGTTATTTGTGCGGCTCTCTGGGTAATGAGAGGCGGAGCTTGGTTGTTTGTGCTTCCCTCTTGGTGGCGAGCGCAGGCTCTTGCTGTTTTGTGCTTCTCTCTTGGTGGCGAGCGGTGCCTCTTGGTTACTTGTGCTTCTTTCTTGATGGGGAGTGGTGGCTCTTGCTGTTTTGTACTTCTCTCTTGGTGGGGAGCGCCAACTCTTGGTGTTTTGTGCTTCTCTCTTGATGGGGAGCGGGGGTTCTTGGTTACTTGTGCTTCTCTCTTGATGGGGAGCGCCGGCTCTTGGTTACCGATCCTTCTCTCTTGGTGCCGAGCAGCGGAGCTTGGTAACGCCCCCTTCTCTCTTGCTATCAAGCAACGGCTCTTGCTTAATCTTGGCACTATCTTGGTATGAGTAAGTCTGCTCTTGCTCTTGGCGTTCAGTTCTTGGTTTCTTCACCACTCCTCTTGCTATCTCCCACAAAATTCAATCGATTTAATAAAAATGGAAATTTTTATTCCTTATTTCCCTTGACCTTACTCAATTCGCTATAGGTAGTAGCTTTGAAGCTCTTGGTTTGTGGTTCTACCTCTTGGTGTCGAGCGGTGCCTCTTGCTTTCACCTTCCTTGTTCTTGATATCCTGCGGTACCTCTTGCTTAATCTAACCTCCGTCTTGGTCCAAAAGCATTTGCCCTTGCTATTAGCTACCTCCTCTTGGTGGACAGAGAACTTGTCTTGATTTTTCCCCCATTTCTCTTGCTATTGCTTTCTCTTTCTTAATACAGAACTCAACTTTCTTGCTAATCTACCATTAACTCAGTCTCTAAAAAAACTAAGAATTAATTTCTGATTTTTAGAGGATTTTGTCTCTTTTCAAAGAATAGTTAGTAATCAAAAGGAGTTGATACATTGCAGGTTGTCAAAGAACGGACTAGTCCACTGCGAATTGCACAATTGGAGGCTCTATTAAGAAGACTGCCAAGTGAACACGAAAAAGTTCCGATTATAAAAAAGGAACTAATGAAACGGCGTATTGGCTATCAAGGTGAGAAATCGTTAACTTATTATTTTAATTTAATTACGGATCCGAACACTTATTTGCTCCATGACCTTCGACTTTTAGGGCCAACCGGCTATCATTTTCAGATGGATACAGTTCTTGTTACTCCATCTTTCATTGCGATTATTGAAATAAAGAATTACTCAGGGACCATTTATTTTGATCCAGATACACACCAAGTCTTCCGCACATCCGACACGCACGATGATGAAATTCTCACCAATCCCCTCTCACAAATTCAAATTCAGAAAATGCAGCTAAAAGATTGGCTAGTGGAACATGATTGGCCTTTGCTACCAATTGTTAAGATGGTTATTTTTAGTGATCCCTCTACTAAGATTGTTTCGACACCTACCAATCTAAAAACGATTAATCAGGTCACAACTGCTCCCGCATTTCTTCCAAAACTAAAAGCTCTACAAACCGCGCTTCCTAAAACTCACCTCACAACATCAAGCCTACAAAAATTAACCCAGCAGCTTGCTAGTATGCATGTCCCTACAAGTTCAAATATTCTAAATGACTTTAAAATCGATCGTTCCTCAATTATTTCAGGTGTTTATTGCCCATCTTGTGATGAGCCGACATTGATTCGTGGCATGATCATTGGAAAGTGGTTTTGCCAGAGCTGCGAAGTGTCGTCCAAACATGCGCACATATTTGCACTTGAAGATTATTTTCTCTTATTGGATAAACATGCATCAAGCCACGAAATTCATCAATTTCTTCGGACTTCTACTAGGCAACAAGCCTATGATTTACTGAAGAACTTCCCATTAAATCGATTCGGCGCGTTTCGCTCCAGACGTTACGAGCTTCAATATCCTCTTCCATTAACAAAATTGACGCCATAATCTTTCAGAGTAAACAACTTGATAACAGGGGTATTTTCTTGGTGTCACGCCTCTCTCCGTGCTAATCAACCTTTCTCTCTTGTTATCCTGCCTCTCCTCTTGGTACGTGGCTCACACTTCTTGCTACCCTGCCACTGTCCTTGTTAATCAACCAATCTTTCTTGCTATCCCGCTCCTCTCCTTGGTAATCAACTCACACTTCTTGCTATCCAGCTTCCCCCTTGGTAAACTGCCTTTCTCTCTTGCTATCACGTACCTCCCCTTGATAATCAGCTCACACTTCTTGCTATCCCGCTCCCTCACCTTGATAATTAGCTCATCTCTCTTGCTATCCATCCTCTCCCCTTGATAATCCTGCTTTAATCTCCCATCCTCCTAAAAACACAAAAAAACCACCGAAACCCAATTGGATCTCGGTGGTACTTATGGAATTTATTAAGTGTTCGAAGACTCGCTTGGTACTAAACCTGATTGGTCTGGTTCTGATGGGCTTTCTTCGCTGTCTTTATCAGTTTCAGGCGCTTCTTTGTCATCGCCGTCTTCTTTTTCTTTGTCTTCATCTTTTCCTTGTTCTGGTGCTTCTTTTTCAGCTTGTTCTGTTTCTTTTGCTGCTTGCTCTAGGGATTGTCCGAAGAAGTCTTCTGGATTTAGAGCTTCGCCTTCGCTATCGCGAATTTCAAAGTGAACGTGAACGCCTGCTTCTTCGTTGTAAAGGTTACGTCCAGCTTCTCCTAGCTTGTCGCCTTGATTAACTGTGTCGCCTTCTTCAACTTCAAGTGATGCTAAGCTGCTGTAATGCGTTTTGATTCCGTCTTCATGCATGATTTCAACTACATTTCCTAAAGTTGAATCTTGTTGAGACTTTGTGACTTTACCACTTAGTGAAGCAACTACGTCAAAGGCTTCCTCGTTTGTTGATCCGAAGTCTACACCTTTGTTCATACGGTACGTGTTGCTGTAATAAACAAGAGATGCTTGCTGTTCTTCAGCAGAGGCAGATTCGTCGTAAAAGTGCCCGATGATTTCTGCTTCAGCATTTTCAAGTGTTGGTACACCAACTACTTCTGTAGAAGACTGGACTGGTACTGCTTCTTCATCACGTGGGTCGAAACCAAGTTGGAAATCGTCAGTTGGCGCTTCTTGATTCTCCTGGTCTAATGGAGTTCCTAAATTTTGACCTTGGAAATAGAATACGGAGCTAAGAATGCCTGCTGCTGCTACTAGATAGATGGTTGGTAAAACCCAACGTTTACGTAAGAGACGTTGTGCGTTGGACCATTTGCTTTCGTTTTTAGAAGATCGATTGTTATCTTCATTCATTTCTCATCACCTCAGCAACCATTCTGAACAGATTACTAGAAATGTATACATGCTGCGTGAAATATTTTTTTGAGATTCTTTTCATAGCAGGTTTCTATTCGGATCTAGTAATCAACAGACTTATTCACAGATCCACAGACTTATCCCCATTTTAGGTCATTTATCCACAACAAAAAAGCCTGAATGCCATTTTTCATTAGCACTCAGGCTTGAACCTGTGGATTATTTTAAACGCGCTGTTACTTTTTCTGCAAAGTGATCGATTCCCGCGATTTCTATGCCTTGATAGTAGTGTTCGACAATCTTATCGTAGGTCATTCCATCCTTCGCCATTCCATCTGCACCATATTGACTCATTCCAACTCCGTGGCCCCAGCCTTTTGTTTGGATAGTGACAACCCCGTTTGCACGCTGCCATGTAAAATCGGTGGAGTCTAGTTCAAGCAATTCTCTAATTTCTCGTCCTTTGAATGTTTTCTCTCCAATTGTCACAGAGGCAACACGATCGCCATCTGTTCGGCTCGCTGTGTCTGGGATTGACCCATCCGTAGGCAAGGAAACACCCAGTTTCTGCTCAACTTCAGCATCTGTCAATTCTTTTACAGCTGAAAAACGAGGTGACTCCTTATCCCAAGGACTCTCTACACTACGTAAGTAAGGGAAAGGATTTTCATAGAAATCCTCTGAGTTTTCTGTAAAACCATTACTTGTGGAAAAAAATTGAGCTGAAATTGGTTCATTATCATACGTTAAAATTTGACCTGCTGTGGCTGTTACGGCTTCTTTGACACGATTATAGTTACTCTCATAATCTTGTCCCCATTTCTGGCGAAGCTCTTCCGCGTCTTGATAGACCTGATGTTGAATCGTATCTGTCACCATAGCGCCCTCAGGTATTTTTGTATTTCCTTCATTCAAAACCAGCTTCAAAATAAATGTACGAGCAGCTAATGCTTGTGCCTTTAATGCCTCCATTTCAAAGGATGGTGACATCTCAGAAGAAACAACACCAGCTACATAATCCTCAAGTGGGACATGTTCAAGGCTGTTTTTCTTGCTACGAAACACACTTACATCAAATGAAGGAGGAGCTTTCTTAGACTCTTTTCCCACAACCTCATCCTCCAAACCTTGAGTATCTTTTGTCGAGGCACTAATTGATTGTTCATCTCCTGAGAAAAAAGCGACCATTACAGAAGGGATAATCAATACGGCTACAAAAAGTATAACAAATGACCAAACAAATCGCTTCATAGCAGCCCTCCATTGCAACCAAACTAACACTACTCTTAACCATATGCCGACGAAAAGACAAGTAGAACAAAAAGAAAAGAGACATTCATCAAAATGAATGCCTCTTTCGCTAAAAATGCTGTCGCCTTCTATCATTTCCTAGGCAATAACCTAATTTGTAGACGTATTAAGACTTAATGAAGCAGTTTGTTCAAGTGATACTGGTTCACCTTCGACAATTTCTTCTACTTCTTTCACACGTTCTACGTCAGCACCAAGTGCAGCTAGTTTGCCTGCTAGATCAACGTATCCGCGGTCAATATGCTTTAATTCCGTTACTCGAGTAACTCCTTCTGAGACCAATCCAGCAATAACAAGCGCAGCGCCTGCACGTAAATCAGTTGATGCAACTTCTGCACCTTGTAAGTTATTAGGTCCGGTAATAATAGCAGAACGACCTTCAATTTTAATATTGCTGTTCATACGACGGAATTCTTCAACGTGCATAAAACGATTTTCAAATACCGTTTCTGTGATAACACTTGTGCCTTCTGCTTGGAGAAGAAGTGCCATCATTTGAGCTTGCATGTCAGTTGGGAATCCAGGATGTGGCATTGTCTTTAAATCCACTGCTTTGAGCGTTTTTGGACCAATTACTCTTAATCCGTTAGGAACCTCAGTAATATCGACACCCATCTCTTCCATTTTTGCAATAAGTGGGCGCAGATGTTCTGCTACAGCACCTTCAACGATCACATCACCTTCAGTAATTGCAGCTGCTACCATAAACGTACCTGCTTCAATTCGGTCAGGAATCACTGTGTGTCCCGCTGCTGTCAGTTTGTCGACACCTTCAATACGGATGACGCCAGTTCCAGCACCTCGAACTTTTGCCCCCATTGCATTTAAGTAATTCGCAAGGCAAACAATTTCAGGCTCTTCTGCTACGTTCTCAAGAATCGTTGTTCCTTCAGCAAGAACAGCTGCCATAATAATGTTTTCGGTTGCCCCTACACTTGGGAAATCAAGATAGATCTTTGCTCCCTGCAAGCGACCATCGATACTTGCTTCGATAAAGCCATTTCCAATTTCAACCGTTGCTCCCATTGCTTCAAAGCCTTTTAAGTGTTGGTCAATCGGACGTGATCCAATTGCACAGCCACCAGGAAGCGCAATACGAGCTTTTCCAATTCGGGCCAAAAGAGGACCCATCACTAGGAACGAGGCTCTCATTTTACGAACATACTCAAATGGAGCTTCTGTTTTTAAAGCCTTCGTTGCATCTACAACAAATTCTCCGTTTTCGTAGGTAACGTTAGCATTTAAATTCTTTAGTACTTCTTTCATTGTATATACATCAGCTAGTGCAGGCACTTCATGAATCACACTTGTGCCCTCTTCAGCTAAGATAGATGCAGCAATCACAGGTAATACAGCGTTCTTTGCGCCTTCTACCTTGACGGATCCGTGTAGCTTGTTGCCACCTCGGACAATAATTTTTTCCAACATATTCCCCTCCGCGTCAAGTTTTTGTCTCTTCTATATCATCAATATTCAGTCGTAATAATAGGCGTTCCTATTGTCACAGTTGTCCCCTCGCCCAAAGCTTCATCGCTTCTCAGAGCAATCTGGACATTCATCGTTTTGTTCCCGGTATTAAGCTGTTGCTTCCACACAGTAGTATATGCGGATACCGAGACAAACGTTTCTTCTGTGAGAGCCTCTACTTCTTCGGCATCTAGAGCATCCATATAAGTATTGGCTAATTTCATGAGTGATTCTTTTTTGTTTATTTGTGCATCTTTTTTGCTTTGTACTTGTGTATAAAGCGATGCCGTGTCCATTGAAAGTAGCAGCAAGCGATTTTGTAATTGATCTGCTAACTCATAACGTTTCCAATCAGAGGCACTTGTGCCAGTCATTTTGTACGTGAAAGTGAGTGTGTGAGTATTGTTATCGGGATACGCCATAAGACGCAGTGATTCCTTTACCCCACCTGCAGATTGCAATTGATATTCAGCTGTCCATTCAGTTGTACTAGTATCTAAATACGTTTGGTCCAAGCCCTCAAGCTGACCAGAAAGCTTATGTACGTGTTCTTGGAACATATCTTGTGAATCCACTGTTCCTTGTACGTCTCGTGCAAGCACCTGCCATTCTTTCAGAGCTAAATCATCGTATTCCACTAGTTCAAGGATCGTTTCAATTGGTTGAATGATTCGTTCAGCTTGCATATTATCTGATTTTGAATAAAACACAATTACAGAAGACATAATAAGTAAGCTCAACAGTACTTTCATCCATCCCATGGAAACCGCCCCTTTTAGTAAACTGTTCTTAGTAACAGTTTGACCGTTAGAAGGCTAAGCATACATGGAAGTTAGAGTCACCATTCGACAGCAACTACCACAAATATTGGAGTAGTCTCGATGCTTGAAGGTAGTCAAGAAAAAAGCGGCTAACAAGGTATGCTAGTGCAAGAGCTGTTAATAGTCTGAGCATAATTGCTTGAGGACCCTTAGGTTCTCTAACAAACAAGTCAAACCGAAAACTCTGCAGTGCCCACCAAGATAACCCCAGGAAGAAGAGATTCACCATGATCTGAATCAGTGCGTCCTGCCCAAAACCATCAGTCACCTATAAAAACTCCTTTTCTTACAAGAGTAACCACTGTAAGATTATTTGCCGTAAATTTAATTACGTGTAATTAATGGTGGATTATATGATGAGACAATCCACACTCAACTATAACGGAAAAACATAAAAAAAGCTACTGCTAATCTTTATTCAAATCTAAAAAAATGCTTAAAAGTTGACAAATTAAGACACACCTTTACAAAGCTTGTAAAATTGAGACTTTGTGCTCTGTATTTTAGTTACCCGGTTAGCTCTTTATTTAATCTTGAAATTTACAAATTTTAAAAAAAGCTTAGTGATTGCGCATCACTAAGCTTTTCTTTATTTTATAAAACCTTGTTCACGTGCAAGAATTTTAGCTACTCTCGGTGCATGCCAGATAAGTGGCAGCATCAGAATGGAAACAGGAACTGCTGCAATCACAACAAAAGATTGTAGCGCGCCGATTCCGCCCCCACCAATATTTATTAGTAACACCGCAATAACCGCCATAATTACGGCCCAAAACACTCGAACCGGTTTAGGTGGATTTCCAACTCCTGTTACACTCATCGATAATGAATACGACATAGAGTCTACGGTTGTGACAACAAATAAAATGGTAAGCAGCAAAAAGACAAATGGCATAATTGTTCCAAGCGGCATTTGATGGGCAATCGCAATGATCGCTGCAGGCAACCCATTTTCAAAAAGTGGTTCACTAATGGACCCAGGGTTGTTCAGCTCATAATGAATTCCACTTCCACCTAATACAGTAAACCATAAATTTGTAATGATTGGCGTCAGGATTGCAACAACTAGGAAGATTTCACGAATGGTACGTCCGCGAGAAACCCTTGCTACCAGTAAGGCTACTAATGGACCAAATCCAATAAACCAACCAAAGAAAAATAATGTCCACGAACCAAGCCATTCATTATCTCCTCTAAACGTGCTCATCCGAATAAAATCACTTAGATATACACCGGATGAAGAGATAAAGGAATCAACTATAAAAAGTCCTGGACCACAGATCAACAGAAACACAGCAATAATTAATACCATATTTACGTTTATACTACTAAGCCATTTAATCCCTTTATCGATTCCAGTTATGGTTGAGACCAAAACCACCGATGTTAAAGCGATGATGATAAGTACCTGCGTTATGAATGTGTTCGGCCAACCAAATAGCGCATTCACCCCATAGCTTACTTGTAGACCAAGAAAGCCGATTGGACCAATTGTACCAGCGGCTGCACCAATGATACAAACCACGTCAGCAGCTGTACCCCATGCACTGGTTTTAATTTTTTCACCCAAAATTGGATAAAGCAATGTTCTCGGCTTAAGTGGCATGCCCCTGTGATTATGGGCGTACATAATCACGATTACGCTAATTGCTCCGTATACCGACCAAGCGGTGAATCCCCAAGATAGGAAGCTTTGAGCTAATGCTGGGCTAACAGCAGCTTCCGTTCCACTCTCAATCCCTTGGAAAACGGGCGGCATGTCGATAAAGTAATACATCGGTTCAGCAGCAGCCCAGAAAACTCCTCCTGCTCCGAGTCCAGTTGTCACGATTATCGCTAAATATTTGAAAAAGCTCATTTCTGGGGTTTTTAATTTCCCTAACACAACATTTCCACTTGCTGAAAAGGCGATATAAGCCCCCACAATAAAAGTGGCAATAAGAAGAACCTGCCAATAAGGCCCAAAATAACGAATGGCATAATCAAAACCAAGATCGACATATTTCGAAGTCCACGTAACATTTAACAAAGATAATAATACAAATAAAACCAATATGCCTCCGCTTATAAGAAAAACTGGCCAATTTAATATCTCTTTGATCTTACTCCAATCCTTGCGACTCATTCATTTCCTCCAGTTGATACATTTTATAAGCAACAATCGTACCATAGATACTACGAGCGAATATTGTGAATCCTTTTTTTGTCGAAAAGAGGACTTAGGTTGTACAAAAACGAATGGATATGTAGCGGTGTAAGGAGGTGATTTTATTATGATGACCCTAAAAGAACGAGTTATGCCTATAAAACTTCAACAATTAAGGGCTTTAGAAAAAAGATTAGGAAGATTGTCTGGCAAGATGAAGGACGATATTGCGCTCTATGAAGCAGGATATCGAGGTGAACAGAATCTCGATTATCACCTAGGATTTTTAGGTGTTAATGAATTTGAGATCGTACATGACGTAAGGATAAGCAATGGTCGAGGAAACTATTTTCAAATAGACACACTCGTGCTGACCACTCAATTTTTTGTGATTCTAGAAGTGAAAAATATGGTCGGCCGCTTTGAATTTAATGACGAGCTTAAGCAAATGGTACGCATTTGGAATGGTGAGGAGGTCTTAATGCAAAACCCTTTAAACCAAGTTCGTAGGCAACAAACTCAATTATCCGATTGGTTGCTAGATCGCGGATTCCCTCTCATGCCAATTGAGCAGCTAATAGTCTTCGCAAACCCCTCCACCATCGTGCACTCAACAGAAGCAGGAAGGCATACATTATCAAAAGTTGTCTATGCAGAAGGCGTTGTGCCTCGATTAGAAAAGCTGAAATCGAATTACGGAAAAGCGAAGTCCTATTTGGATAATGTGAAACTTCGAAAAGTTGCTGAGCAGCTCAAAGCAAGTCATTCCCCCTTTTAACCTCAATTTTAAAACTCTACCATCTCAAACCATCTCAATTGCAAAAAGGAGTCTACTGTCCCAGTTGTCGTACACCAAACATGGTACGTCGAGGCAGAAGTGGAAACTGGCACTGCCAATCATGTCCCATCACCTCTAAAACTGCACACGTACAAGCTTTGGAGGATTATTATTTGTTGATCAAGCCGACGATTAGCAGCGCGGAGTTGCGGGAGTTTTTGGGGATTGAATCCAGAGTTGTTGCGTATCACCTACTTAATAAGTTAGACATTAAACGAACGCACAAGAATCGGCATTGCTACTATCACCTAACTTTCCCACTGAAGTTGAAGTAAAAAGAGGGAGGACATCGGAGTTAGTAGAGTTTATGGCCTAGTTTAGCTCGGATCGTAAGACCATCGCTCCAGTTTTTTATCCTATCGTTCCAGTCGGCGGGCCATCTGCTCCAATTTCTTACTCTATCGCTCCAGTCGGTGCTCCATCGCTCCAGTTTCTTACCCTATCGCTCCAGTCAGTGCTCCATCGCTCCAACTTCTTACTCTATCGCTCCAGTCAGTGGGCCATCGCTCCAATTTCTTACTCTATCGCTCCAGTCGGTGCTCCATCGCTCCAGTTTCTTACCCTATCGTTCCAGTCAGTGCTCCATCGCTCCAATTTCTTACCCTATCGCTCCAGTCAGTGCTCCATCGCTCCAACTTCTTACTCTATCGCTCCAGTCAGTGCTCCATCGCTCCAATTTCTTATCCTATCGCTCCAGTCAGTGCTCCATCGCTCCAATTTCTTATCCTATCGCTCCATTCGATGGCCCATCGCTCTAATTTCGTCCTCACCCCGACACCCCCCAACCAAAAAAACTGCCCTCCACATGTGGAGAGCAGTCTTTTTTATTATTTACCCGCGACTTTCAAGCGGTTGAGGGCACGTTCGAGAGCGGCTTTGGCGCGGACGGTGTTGATGCCGTCGTGGCTTTGGGCGTTTACTCGTTTTTCGGCGCGTTCTTTTGCTTGTTGGGCGCGGTCGACGTCGATGTCAGTCGGTTGTTCTGATGCTTCTGCTAAAATGGTAACCTTATCCGGTCGTACTTCTACGAATCCGCCGCTGACCGCGATGATATCTTCGGATGAGCCTTTTTTCATTCGGGCTGCGCCGATGGCAAGTGGCGAAACGAGCGGGATATGGTTTGGTAAGATACCAAGCTCACCTTCAACAGTTCGAACAACCACCATGTCGACGTCACCTTCGTAAACAGTGCCGTCTGGTGTTACGACGCTGGCATGAACAGTTGGCATAAAATCCCCTCCTTTTCAGCAGAGCTTGGTTTTAGACCATTTGCTCTGCTTTTTCAACCACTTCTTCAATGCGGCCAACTAGACGGAATGCGTCTTCTGGCAGATCATCGTATTTTCCTGAAAGGATTTCGCTGAATCCTTTGATTGTTTCTTTAAGTGGTACATATGAACCCTTTTGTCCCGTAAATTGCTCAGCTACGTGGAAGTTCTGGCTTAGGAAGAACTGGATACGACGAGCTCTTGATACAACAAGTTTGTCGTCCTCAGATAATTCCTCCATACCAAGGATCGCGATGATATCTTGAAGCTCACGATACTTCTGTAGTGTTTGCTGTACGCGACGAGCGATTGAATAGTGCTCTTCACCAACTACTTCTGGAGAAAGGGCACGTGATGTTGAAGCTAATGGATCAACCGCTGGGTAGATACCCATTTCAGTTAGTTTACGCTCAAGGTTTGTTGTTGCATCCAAGTGAGCAAACGCTGTAGCTTGTCCTGGATCCGTATAGTCATCGGCAGGTACAAAGATCGCTTGGATCGATGTAACTGAACCTTTTTTCGTTGAAGTAATACGCTCTTGAAGTTGACCCATCTCAGTTGCAAGTGTTGGTTGGTACCCAACGGCAGATGGAAGACGTCCAAGTAGTGCAGATACCTCTGAACCAGCTTGTGTGAAGCGGAAAATGTTATCAATGAAAAGTAGCACGTCGGCTCCTTGCTCATCACGGAAATACTCAGCCATTGTCAAACCGCTTAGTGCAACACGCATACGCGCACCAGGTGGCTCGTTCATTTGACCAAATACCATTGCCGTTTTCTTAATAACGCCAGCTTCAGTCATCTCATGGTACAAGTCATTACCTTCACGTGTACGCTCTCCTACTCCGGCGAATACAGAGATCCCGCCGTGCTCTTGAGCTACGTTATTGATTAATTCTTGAATTAGAACGGTTTTACCTACTCCCGCTCCTCCAAATAGTCCAACCTTACCACCTTTTGTATAAGGGGCAAGCAAGTCAACTACTTTGATTCCTGTTTCTAGGATCTCAGTTGCTGTTGTTAACTCGTCAAAAGCAGGTGCTTCACGGTGAATTGGGTCACGGCGCACACCACTTTCTACTGGATCTTTGAACTTCAAATCAATCTCATCACCAAGTACGTTAAATACGCGACCTAGTGTTGCTTCTCCAACTGGGACTGAGATTGGTGCTCCTGTATCGACAACGGCTGTTCCACGAACAAGACCGTCTGTTGAGCTCATTGCAATTGTACGAACAGTGTTGTTACCAAGGTGAAGTGCAACTTCAAGTGTGACTGATACGTCAACAGCGTTTGTTTCACTACCTTGTTGATTTACGGTTAAGGCATTGTTAATTAGAGGAAGGTTGCCATCGACAAACTGCACGTCAACAACAGGTCCTGTAATTTGAATAATACGCCCTGTGCTCATCTTTTTCCCTCCTATTTAGATCGGCAACAGTCTACTCGAGAGCGGCTGCTCCACCGACGATTTCTGTGATTTCCTGCGTAATAGCCGCCTGACGTGCACGGTTATAGGAAAGTGTTAAGTCATCAATCATAGAGTTTGCATTATCTGTTGCAGAACTCATGGCTGTCATTCTTGCACCAAATTCACTAGCTTTCCCATCAAGCAGTGCACCAAAGATTAGGCTCTCTGCATATTGAGGAAGCAATTGGTCAAGAATGGCTTGCTCATTAGGTTCATAGATATAGCTTGCATTTGAACTAGCTGACTCGTCTACAAGTCCAGCTAAAGGTAATACTTTATTCTCTGTTGGAACCTGAGATAGTGGATTTACAAAGTGGTTATGCCAGATGTATAACTCATCAAATACTTGATCAGCAAACATATCCACTGTTGTACTAGCTAGTTTCTTAATATCACTAAACTCGGGCTGATCTTGAACTTGAATCATTTCCTGAATAATTGGAAGTCCTCTTCCTCTTAACAAGTCACGACCAATTCTTCCGATAACAATTAAAGCATACTCATCCGTAGAGTTGTGACGCTCATTAAGTGTTTTAGTCAGCCTGCGAATAAGGGAACTGTTATATCCACCAGCTAGGCCAGTATCAGATGTAATGACAATATATCCTGTTTTCTTAACCGGACGTTCCTCAAGTAGTGGGTGCGTAGCATCGGTGCCGCTTGCAGCCATATTTGATACCACTTCTTTGATTTTTGCAGCGTACGGGTTAAAAGCCTGTGCTTTTTCCTGTGCGCGGTTAAGCTTAGATGCCGCAACCATTTGCATAGCGCGCGTAATCTGCTTTGTTTTTTTCGTAGAAGTGATCCGGTTTTTTATATCACGTAAAGAAGCCAATCTCTCACCACCTTTATTGAAAACTTGGGTTTATCTGCTTAGCTATCAGATACGTTAAAACCTTTTTTGAACTCTTGAATAGCTGCTCTAAAGTCGCCATCATCAGGTAGGTTACCTGTTGTACGAATGTGATCCAAGCAAGTCTTTTTTGTTGAGGTCCAAAAATGCGAATAGTTCAGCTTCAAAACGAAGAACATCTTTAACCGGAATATCGTCTATATAACCATTTACTAGCGAGAACAGGATAGCTACCTGCTTCTCAACTGGAACTGGTTTATTAAGATCTTGTTTAAGAATTTCAACAGTACGTACTCCACGGTTTAGTTTCGCCTGAGTAGCTGCATCTAGATCAGATCCGAATTGAGAGAATGCTTCTAGCTCACGATATGAAGCTAAATCTAAACGTAGCGTACCTGCTACCTTTTTCATTGCTTTAATCTGAGCAGATCCTCCAACACGAGATACCGAGATACCTGGGTTAACAGCTGGACGAACACCTGAGTAGAACAAGTCAGATTGTAAGAATACTTGACCATCTGTAATCGAGATTACGTTTGTTGGAATGTATGCTGATACATCACCAGCTTGTGTTTCGATAAATGGTAGAGCTGTAATTGAACCAGCGCCTTTATCGTCACTTAGCTTCGCTGCACGCTCTAGTAAGCGTGAGTGAAGGTAGAATACATCCCCTGGGAATGCCTCACGACCTGGAGGACGACGAAGCAATAGGGACATTTCACGATAAGCAGCCGCTTGTTTAGATAAATCATCATAAATTACAAGTACGTGCTTGCCATCGTACATGAACTCCTCTGCCATCGTTACCCCTGTGTAAGGAGAAAGGTAAAGCATTGGTGCCTGGATCAGAAGCCCCAGCTGTTACAACGATTGTGTAATCAAGTGCTCCACGTTGACGAAGTGTTTCTACCACGTTTGATACAGTAGATTCCTTCTGTCCAATCGCAACGTATACACAGATCATGTCTTGGTCTTTTTGGTTAAGAATTGTATCAATTGCAATAGAAGTCTTACCAATTTGACGGTCACCGATGATAAGCTCACGTTGGCCACGACCAATTGGAATCATTGAGTCAATTGATTTGATACCTGTTTGTAGTGGTTCATGAACCGATTTACGATCCATTACACCAGGTGCATTTCCTTCAATTGGACGGCTTTTTGTTGTGTTAATTGGACCTAGTCCATCAACAGGCTGACCAAGAGAGTTTACAACGCGACCAAGAAGTTCTGGTCCTACTGGAACCTCCATGATGCGACCAGTACGCTTAACCTCGTCACCCTCACGAATACCAAGATAAGGGCCAAGAATGATAATACCAATGGTGTTCTCTTCCAGGTTCTGAGCCATACCCATGACACCATTCGAGAATTCTAGTAATTCACCAGCCATTACGTTCTCAAGACCATGAGCAAACGCAATTCCATCCCCAACGCGGATAACTGTACCAACGTCTTGAACTTCAACATTTGCTTCAAAGTTCTCAATTTGCTGTTTAATCAGCGAGCTAATTTCTTCAGCTTTAATGCTGCTCATTTTGATTCACCCCTTTAGTGATTGCTACCGATATTTACTACTATCGATATTTGCTACCGATTTCCTGCTAACAGGTTTCGTTCCAGACGGTTCAGCTGACCTTTGATGCTGCCGTCATATATACGATCGCCAATGCGGATTTTCACTCCGCCAACTAGCTCTTTGTCTACCTTATTTGTTGCGATGAGACGGCTTTTGCCTGCTTTAGGCGCAAACACAAGCTCAACTTGCTTTAACTCTTCATCTGTTAAAGGTTTTGCAGAATACACCATTGCATCTGCGATATTTAATAAATCATGATGTAATTTTGTAAACGCCTTAGATAGGTCAGACACAATTGAAAAACGCTGACGCTCAAGTAAAAGAAGAAGTGTATGTAAAACATCTGCCCCTACTTGTCCTGAAAAGCTTTTACGAACCAGTTCCTTTTTCGTTACTAATGTAACCTTTGGGTGGTTGATTGTCTTTACAAGTTCTGGCGTACTCTTTATAACGGATTGAATAATTTCTAGCTCTTCGCCTGTTTTTTCAAGTGTACCTTTTGACTGGGCCAATTGAAAAAGAGCAACCGCGTAACGATTTGCTACCGCTTGGTTGCTCATAGCTCTTCGCCCGCTTGTTTAAGATAGTCTTGGATCAACTGTTCTTGAGCTTTTTCATCCAATTCTTTCTCAATTACTTTTTGAGCAATTAAGACAGATAAAGACGCGACCTGTTCGCGAAGAGCCACAACAGCTTGGTCTTTTTCATTTTGGATTTCAGCAATAGCTGTATCTTTCATACGCTGAGCTTCTTCTTTAGAGGTTTTAAGAATATCCTGCCCCTGTTGCTCGCCTAATTTCTTAGCATTTTCAATGATTCCTTGAGCTTCTTTTTTTGCATTGTTTAATTCTTCACGTTGTCCTGGTTAAGAAGTTCTTCCGCATCTTTACGATTACGTTCTGCAGAGTCAATTTGATCATTTACAAGCTTTTCACGTTGCTCCATTACTCCAAGAAGTGGCTTTAGAGCAAATTTGCTAAGTAACGCTAAGAGAATGATAAAACCAAGTAATTGAAAAATAATTGAACCCCATGGTATTACTAATCCACCCATGATTTTGTACTCCTTTCGTCGCTATACATAAGGAATGGCGAAGGTTCAAACATGAACACAGTCGCCATTATTATACGATCGTACTAATTAACCACCAATACCAAATAGCATTAAGATTGAGATAACAATCGCAATGATCGGAACAGCCTCAGCCAATGGTACACCAATAAACATAAGTGTTTGAAGTGTTGATTTAAGTTCTGGCTGACGAGTTACACCTTCAAGAGTAGCTTTAACAATGATAGCAACCGCAATTGCCCCACCAATAGCAGCAAAACCAGCTGCAAGTGCAATACCTAAAAATAACATAATTCATGTTCCTCCTAGTAATATAGTTTTTTATATATATAGTTTGTCCGAAAAACGGACGGTGTTAAAGAATTAATGTGCTTCTACTTTATGAGACATATAAACCATTGCTAGCATCACAAAGATATAAGCCTGTAATGTTCCAATAAAGATACTAAATGCTTGCCAAATGACAAGAGGACCCATTGCTGCTGCTCCAGATAGAAACTTCATCATGAAACCAGCGCCTTCAATTCCAAATCCAGACGTACCGAAAGCAACAATCAAAATCATAAGAATTTCTTTAGCGTAAATGTTACCGAACAATCGCATACCTAGTGTTAGCATATTTGCAATTTCTTCAATGATCTTAAATGGTAGCAGCACCCAAACAGGTGTTATGTAGCCTTTTAAGTATCCTTTCATTCCATTAATACGTAAGCCATAGATATGTGTCAGCAATACGACAAAAACAGAAAGAGAAAGAGCCATCGCGGGATCGGAAGTTGGAGATTTCCACCAAACCTCATGAGTTTCTTTGTTATATATTTCAAATGGAATCCCTAGCATATTACTTACAAATACGTAGAATAGAAGTGTAACTGCTAAAGCAATAAATCTTCCGCCGACTTCCCAACTCATATTTGCTTTTATAATGTTTCGACAAAAATCTACTGTCCATTCCAAGAAATTCTGAAGTTTGCCAGGACGAACAGATAAATTACGGGTGCCAATAAAGAAAAGCAGAAATATAATTAAACTTGCGACAAACGACATTACAATCGTTGAGGCATGGAAAGTAAGTCCGTATATTTCCCATTTGGCCATTACATGGTCCACACACCATCACCTCTCTTTAAAAATAAATTTTCGAACGCTGTCAATGAATAGCATAGCGTATACCGAAGAAAAGCCTACCAAAACAAATAGTACATCTAGCCATTGTGGAAAGATAATTGCGATATAAATAATGACTACTGGACAAACCATTCGAACGATAACGTTCAATCCTACAAGCAATGACATCGTACGGTTCTGCTTCAAGGCGACATGTCCTATGATTTTTGCATCAACAAAGTTCAACAAAAGATTCACAAGCCCTGCAACCAACCCAGCAAAAATACTTAGAAACAAGATATGAAATGGGCTAATGATAAACCCAGCCATGCAAATAGCGGCGCATACACCAAGTATCGTCGCATATCTCTTCATATTTGTTTCGAGTTCACCTGTCATGTTCATCGTCTCCTAAAAAAGGCTGAACTACCTTATACATTCCATAACAGCCTGTTAAGAGTCCAACAAACAGGAAGATGATTAGAAACCAAGGCATTGTTCCTAGTTGACGATCTAACCATAACCCGATAAATACGCCACCTACTAATCCTCCAACCAAGCAAGAGGATATCATCGAAACTAATCCCGCTGTCTTCCAAAGGTTAGATTTTTGTTTCGGCATGTTTGCCTCCAGACACAAAAAAACTAATGTCTATATGTAACCCTTACCATTTGTCCCTAGTTATCGTACAATAGCGAAACCCTTGTGTCAACGGTGTTTTGCCATGAAAAAAAGGGGGTACAGAAGTTGGTCACGATTGTTCACACATCCGTCATAATGTCTGCAAGATTTTCCATAACGCACCTAATAAGCATACTTAATTAAATGAAAAAACTCAAGAGAAAACGCTTTCTCTTGAGAAGTTTTTCGCTATTCTCCGTCAATTTGTATCATAGACTCAATAATATCCTGACGTCCTTCTTGTTTTGCAAACACTAATGCTTTGTACGTTCCAGGTGGAAGGCTCACATCTGTTATTTCTGCTTGAACCATGCCCCGGTCTGAGTAATCTCTCGTCTCAAGGTACGTAATAAATTGAAACGTGTCAGGATCATACAACGCAATCCCCGATTCTTCTGCTCCTCCAGGAAGATAATATTCATATCTGTAGGAATTCGGTTTATCTCCGTGCACAAATTGAAAAGCCATGACTCTTGGATAATCTGGTTCCTCCATAAATAAAATGTAGGGTAGTAAAATATCTTCCTTGCCACCTGTGATCTTAATATGGTCATAATGAATGCCTTCACCTAAAATAGATGGCATCAAATCTAGAGAAAGTGTGACTTCTTTTTTCTCTTTAGGTTTTAGTGTCACAGCTGGTGGTGCGTGCCACTCCATACCATCTAGCAACACAAAAGGCGGATCAATATGGTACGTATTCGTCTGATCACTTTGATTTTCGACGGTAATGGTTACCGATCGTTTCTCACGAATATCATTTTTCGACCATTTTCCAAACGTAATTGCAGCTGGGTACACCAATGTATCTAATTCAAGCGACTTATTTACCTGCAGACGACCTGCCCCTTGCTCGTGCGGCGCATACAAATCGCCTTCCTTATTAAACAGTTGCTTCGCTGAATTCATCAAGGCAGCTTTTATTTGTTCAGGTGTCCAGTCCGGATGAGCTTGCACAAGGAGCGCCGCCGCACCTGCTACATGTGGCGCTGACATACTCGTGCCATCAAGTCCCGTATAGCCACCAGGAACCGTGCTATCAATGCTCATCCCCGGTGCAACAAGATCTGGTTTCACTTCCCATGAAAACGTCACAGGACCACGCGAACTAAACGGCGCTAAGAAATCTTGTTCTTTTCTGTACATCGTACGAAGAATCGATGAATGAGTCGAATCTAATTTTTCGAGCAGCCATTCCCCATCTTCTTGACTTAATGTTCCTGCTGGCAGTGAGTGTCGTTTCTCCACTCCACCAACAAACGGACCTGATGTATTATTATAAATCAACACACCAACTGCGCCGGCTTTCTGCGCAATCTCCACCTTTTCTTCAAATGAAATTCGCCCACGTTTCACTACGGCAATTTTACCTCGTGCCTCAAGCTCCTTATAGTCATCACCCATTCCAAAACCAGCTGAAACATATTCAAAATCCCTTCTCAGCGTCCAGCGATCCGTGCCTTTAAGAGCATTTAACTCTAATTCCTTACTCTCACTTGGGATCGTAATATATGGTGTTTGCATTGGGGGTGCGGATGCCCCAACGGATATCGCTTGTTGCGCAGTCCCTGGTGAACCCACCGTCCACATAGCCGGGCCACTGTTTCCGCTTGACGTCACAGCAACAACTCCCTGCTCAACTGCTTTATCCAGCGCCAAACTCGTTGGCCAATCAGGCCCATTCACGGTATTCCCAAGTGACAAATTTAGAACATCGACTCCGTCCTCAACCGCTTTTTCAATCGCCTCAATTACCTGTTCCGTTGTGCCTTGACCACCTGGTCCAAGTGCACGATAAGCATAAATTTCTGCCTCAGGAGCCACACCCTGAACTCTGCCGTTCGCTGCAATAATGCCTGCCACATGTGTTCCATGTAACGTTGGCGGACCCTGAGAGGCCTGCGTTTCCATTGGATCTAAATCAGAATCAATGATGTCATAACCGCCCTTATAATTCCGCACCAAGTCAGGATGAGTATAGTCAATCCCCGTATCAATGACCGCTACCTTTACACCCTCACCCGTCAGCCTATGTCCCGATTCATCCAACATGCCCCGGACAGAACCCGCCCCGATAAAAGGCACACTCTCTTCTAGTGCAGCTTGATAAGTCGCAATTTCATCCACTCGCTCCACATGTTCAATCTGCTTAATTGTATCCAAATCTTTTTTGGAAAGACTCATGGAAAAGCCATTATATAATGTGGAAAACTTCTTACGAATGACACTGCCTGGCACTTGTGCGGACACCTCAGCTAGCGCCTCATCAAGTTTTCCCTGCTTTGCCCCTACTATAACCACCGCCTGCTCTGCCTGCTCCTGCTCTATTACAGTCGTTTGCGCAGGAAGATCAGGATATAACACCTCTGCAACTACAGGCGAAGGACTGATTACACATAAAAAAAGTAACAGCCAAATTCGGATTTTCTTCAATACTCTCACCTCCATTGCGTTACGTATCCTATGTAGTATGAGGGAGTGAGCCACGCATTATACACCTTTTACTCGGGAGAAAAATGGGAACAAAAAAAAGACCTCGCGCGAAACGTATCTCGCTCGAAATCTTTTAGTTCCATCTATTATTTTGTACCAAAAAGTCGGTCGCCAGCATCGCCCAAACCAGGCACGATATAGCCATGATCATCTAACTTCTCATCCATAGCCGCTAAATACAAATCAACATCTGGATGCGCCTCATTCAAAGCCTTAACCCCTTCAGGAGCAGCAACCAAACACATTAACTTAATACTTGTCGCTCCACGCTTTTTAATACTCGTAATCGCATCAATCGCCGAACCACCCGTTGCAAGCATCGGATCAATGACAATAAAGTCACGCTCCTCCACATCCTTTGGCAGCTTCACATAATACTCAACCGGCTTTAATGTTTCTGGATCACGATACAAACCAACATGTCCAACCTTAGCAGCTGGAATCATGCGCAAAATACCATCCGTCATCCCTAGACCCGCACGTAAAATCGGTACAACCCCAAGTTTTTTCCCTGCGATCCGATTCGCTTTTGCTGGCCCAACAGGTGTTTCAACCGTTGTCTCCTCAAGCGGTAAATCACGTGTAATCTCAAAAGCCATCAGCGCCGCAACTTCCTCAACCAGCTCACGAAATTCCTTCGTTCCCGTTTCCTTATCACGTATGTATGATAACTTATGCTGAATTAGAGGGTGATCAAAAACATATACTTTACTCATGGCAATCGCTCCTTTTATTGGACTTTCCTTAAAGCATTCTAGCGGAAACAAGCTCCTTGTTCAAGTCTGAATACTTTTTTGGGGCGGAGTGGAGGTGGAGAAGTTCTTGGTAATGCGCGACGGCTCTTGGTGTGGCGCGGAAACTCTTGGTAAGAGGATCTGGCTTTTGGTGTGGCGGTGCCGTTCTTAGTAAATTGCTCTTTCCTCTTAGTTAAGATACATAAGTTCTTCGTTTTAGGTCCCTGCTCTTGGTTATAAGTGCTTCTCTCTTGGTATCGCACCCTACCTCTTGCTATGTCATCCGTCCTTCTTGATCCGGTGCTCATTCCGCTTGCTATCGTCCTCCGGCTCTGGCTAAAATTCCATATTGTCTTGATCCCACCATTATTCTTCTTGCCAAATCCCCAAACCTTCAATCTGTTATAAAAATGGGCATTTTTATTCCTTATTTCTTTTACTCTTTACAAAAACCTCCTGCCCCGCAACATGCGGTACAAGAGGTTTTATCTGTTTTATAGGTTTGGATACATTGGGTATTTTGCTGTTAGGTTCGCGACACGTGTGCGAACTTGCTCGGCTACTTCTTCGCTATCAACATTTTTCAATGTTAATGCGATGAGTTTACCGACTTCTTCCATTGCTTCAGCATCAAAACCACGAGATGTAACAGCAGCTGTTCCTAAACGGATACCGCTTGTTACGAATGGGCTTTGAGGGTCGAATGGAATCGTGTTTTTATTTGTTGTAATACCTACGTGGTCAAGTGCTTTTTCTGCTACTTTTCCAGTAAGTTCTAGAGATTGAAGGTCCATTAATAATAAATGGTTATCTGATCCACCTGAAACAAGATTAATGCCTTCTGATTTCAGCGTTTCTCCAAGATGTTTTGCATTATCAATGATATTTTGTGCATATGTTTTAAATTCTGGTTTAAGTGCTTCACCAAATGCAACGGCTTTAGCGGAGATAACGTGCATGAGTGGTCCACCTTGAATACCAGGGAAGATCGACTTATTTAGTGCTTTGCCGTATTTTTCACCAATTTCTTCGTTGGTCAAAATAATTCCGCCGCGTGGTCCGCGAAGGGTTTTGTGAGTTGTTGACGTAACAAAATGGGCATGTGGAACTGGGTTTTGGTGTAATCCAGCTGCTACTAGACCTGCGATGTGCGCCATATCAACCATTAAAAATGCTCCAACTTCATCGGCGATTTCACGGAATTTTGCAAAGTCAATTTCGCGTGGGTACGCACTTGCTCCTGCAACGATCATTTTTGGTTTGTGCTCTTTTGCTAGTTCACGAACAACATCATAATCTATAAGTTGAGTCTCTTTATCGACACCATACTCAACAAAATTATATTGAACACCACTAAAGTTTACAGGGCTACCATGAGTTAAGTGACCACCGTGAGATAGGTTCATCCCAAGTACAGTATCTCCTTGGTCAAGCACTGTAAAATACACAGCCATATTCGCTTGGGCTCCTGAGTGGGGCTTGGACGTTTGCATAAGCGGAACCAAAAATTTCATTTACTCGTTCTTGTGCCACTTCTTCTACGATGTCAACATATTCACAACCACCGTAATAGCGACGACCTGGGTAACCCTCTGCATATTTGTTTGTTAATACAGAACCCTGAGCCTCCATTACCGCTTCACTAACAAAGTTTTCTGAGGCAATTAATTCAATTTTGTCGCGCTGACGACCTAACTCCAAATTAATTGCTTCTAGAATTTTCGGATCTTGCTTCTTTAGATTCTCCATTACCCATTCCCCTCTCAAAAACCGCTCTCATTCGGTTTTAGACTATTTCTTTAAAGATTCAACTATATACTATCATATAATTAAGAGTATTTCCGTAACATTTGGTGAAATTCGTGAAAATCATTCTGTTTTTACTTATTCGTATACAGCTCTTATTCCACCAATTAACTTAGGACGGGTAATCGCCATTGTTACGTGGGCCGCCCCAATCTCTTTGATTTGACTTCGAACAGGCACGGCTACTTGTCTTAAGTGCATGCCTATAAATGTATCGCCAATATCAATTCCCGCATCTGCACGTATGGATTCGACTAAAACCGGAGAGTTCATTTGTGAGAAGGCATATTCAGCCATCGCTCCTCCCGCTTTACGAATCGGAACAGCTGACACTGGTTCATACCCACGCGTTCTAGCAGAATTTGCTTCTACCACAAGTGCTCGATTAAGGTGCTCACAGCACTGAAATGCTAGTTCAACACCAGTTTTTTCTTTGTAAGCCAAAAGCGTTTGGTAAATAGCTGTAGCTACTTCCTCAGAACCATTTGTGCCGATATGCTCGCCGATGACCTCACTTGTGCTTGTGCCTATGACTAACAAATCCCCCGTAGTTAGCGACTTGGCTTGGTGTAGATCTTCAAGCAGCTTTGAGAGAGAGAATGTAATTGTCTCGGATAATTTACTCATAAGCCGCTCCTAACATTCGTATTTAGACACCTTTTCAATACGATTCGCATGTCGTCCACCTTCAAATTCGGTTTGTAACCAAGTACGAACAATTTCAATCGCAATACCAGGACCAACTACTCGCTCTCCCATTGCTAACATGTTGCTATCGTTGTGCTCACGTGTCATTTTTGCCGTGAATAAGTCATGTACAAGCGCACAGCGAATCCCTTTTACTTTATTCGCTGAAATGGACATACCAATACCTGTCCCACAAATGAGAATGCCTCGATTGAAGGTTCCATCTGCTACTTTTTCAGCAGTTGGGAAAGCATAATCGGCATAATCAACAGATGCTTTTGAATTTGGACCAAAATCCTCACACTCATGTCCGAGTTCAATGATTACTTCTTTAATACTCTCTTTTAAATCCACTCCTGCGTGATCTGAAGCAATTGCAATTTTCATCAAGGTTACCACCTTTATAAGATTGGTTTATAAAAAAAACGCCTTCATTCAGATAGGCGTTTTCTTTAGATGTAGTTATATTGTAAACCTTTCGATCGTTGCCTTCAATCTCTTCGCCTGAACAGATAATTCCTGCGCGGCTTTTGACGTGTCAGCAATGACACTTGTTTGCTCATTTGCAAGCTTCGTAACACTTGATGAATCGCGTGATGTTTCTTCCGCGATTGCAGCCACTTCCTGAGAGGCTTTTGCAGTTACTTGAATGGCTTTCATTTGGTTATCAACCATGCCAGTAATATCAGAAATAACAGCAGCCACTTCGTCTACGGAACGGGTCATTTCTTTCATTGCCCGGCTCGTTTCCTCACCTTGTTTGGATTGCTCATTCGCTTCAGCTACTTGATCGCTAATCTGCAGGACCACATTTTTCACTTCTGTCTGAATGGTATGTACAAGATTTGTAATATCGGCAACAGCTTGTGCACTTTCATCGGCTAACTTACGCACCTCTTCGGCCACAACGGCAAATCCCTTACCTTGTTCTCCAGCACGAGCCGCTTCAATCGAGGCATTTAACGCCAAAAGATTTGTCTGACCAGCAATTTCACCAACAAGTGAAATAATTTGTTCCACCTCACCAGCTTGTTTCTCTAATTTTTTTACAGCCCCTAGTGATGCTTGATTATTGTTGGCTAACAGTCGAATTCCTTCAACTAGGCCTTTAATAACCGTTCTGCTTTCACTAAGGTTGTGAACCAGTTGCTTGGAGGAATTGCGAGATTGGTCTGCACGACTTTTCACTTGCTCTGCAATTTGTTTTGCCTCATTCATTGATTCAGCATTTTTACGACTGACTTCTGCTGAACCAACCGCCCCTTCGGAAATGGATTGAAGTGTTTCTCCCATTTTTTTCACTCGTGAGGAAGCCAGTTCAGAAGACTGTGTCATATCACTCACTCGTTGCTCTGTTGCCAAAAAACTAGAATCTATATCCTGAACCATTTGTCGCAAATTAAGTAGCATTTCATTATACGCTTCGCCTAATGCTCGAATCTCATCATCGGATCCTGTAATGATGACATCCTCCTGAATATCACCAGCCGCAGCTCTCCTTGCTGATGCTTCCAGACGATTAAGCGGTTTAGTGATATAACCCGCCGCGAAAAAGCAGAGTATACCTGTCCACACAACACCTGCAATAAGAGTCAAAATGGTGAAGATCTCACTATTTAATCCTAACCATTCAGAAAAATAATCAGATAGGACAAAGATAAATAAAGAACTGATTCCATAAGTAACCAGTGCTAAGCCACTAACTCCGAGTACTAGCTTCTTACGGAGACTAAAACGATACGAAGGTTTTTCCCTTTCCAACTCAACATCCCCTTACGCTCACATTTTCCATTTCTCAAGCAACTCATCTATACATTGCTCAAGTTCAATCCCTACTTGTTCATATTCTTCTTTTGGACCACCAATTGGATCCGCAATATCTCCGCCTGTTGCTGCATATCCCTTTAACGTGTGCACTTTTCCAGATGCATTTGGATGTTTGATGGAAAGCATCTCTTTGTGGCTAGATGTCATCGTCAAAATCACATCTGCCCAACTGACTAATTCAGCCGATACAGACTGCGAAAAATGTTGATGGCTAATTCCTCGTTGATCTAGCACATCCGCCGTACCCTGAGAGATCGGCACACCAGGCCAGGCCGTTACCCCTGCAGATTTTACAGAAAGTTGATCACCAGCTTTTTCTTTTAGTAGGTACTCCGCCAACGGAGACCGGCATGTGTTTCCCGTACAGACAAATAAGATGTTTTTCAACTTAGACAGCTCCTTTTTAAATAAAGTGTTGCCCTTATTCTACCATCTCTCGTCTGTTAAAGTGGAAACATAATTTTCACACCGAATCCAATAAGAATACAGCCACCCAGAAGCTCTCCATAGATGCCAATATACTGTTGAAAACGCGAGCCAATCATCAGACCTAGCCACGACAATATCATACTAACTAGTCCAATTAGACACACTGTCAAAATCGTTTTCGCTCCTAAAATCCCAAAGCTCAAACCAGCAGAAAAACTATCCAAGCTCACACTAATCGCAAAAGCAGCTAGCCCCCATCCAACCGGCTTCAAAAAAGAATTATCCTCCGTAGAAAACGCAGACAAAATCATTTGAAGACCAATTAAAAACAACAGCCCCCCGCCAATATAAACGGCGACCATATCAAAATAGAGCGAAAGCCATTTTCCCGCAGCCATGCCCAAAAGCGGCATCGCTACATGAAACAATCCAATGGTTAACCCAATCCGAAAAATCTGCCGACCACGCAGCCCCAAGCATTCCCATTCCAAGCGTCACCGAAAACGCATCCATGCCAAGCGCAGCTGACATAATTAATATCGTCACAAATTCACTCATTGTTAACTCACTCCCCGAACATGCTATTTGAATGTATGCATGCCCAAGCCAAAATAGACAACCTATGTGAGAGGTTGTCTATTTTTTGATGAGGTGGGGTGGAGCACGACACTTTAGTTCCGCTCATGGATCTCTGCTTTCCCCTCATGGCGGCCTGGTTCCGCTCATTGACCTCCGCTTTTCGCTCATGGCGGCTCGGTTCCGCTCATGGATCTCTGTTTTTCGCTCATGGCGACCTGGTTCCGCTCATACATCTCCACTTTTCGCTCATGGCGACCTGGTTCCGCTCATACATCTCCACTTTTCGCTCATGGCGACCTGGTTCCGCTCATACATCTCCACTTTTCGCTCATGGCGACCTGGTTCCGCTCATACATCTCCACTTTTCGCTCATGGCGACCTGGTTCCGCTCATTGGTCTTCGCTTTTCGCTCATGACGGCCTGACTCCGCTCATGAATCTCCACTTTCCGCTCATGGCGGCCTCGTTACGCTCATTGACCTCCACTTTCCGCTCATAGGCCTATCCTCATTTCACTTAGTCTCCCCACGCAAAAAAACCGGCACTCGGCCGGTTTTCTACTTTCACTCTATAATTCTTCCTCCCGCCGCCTTGAGCAAGCGGTTCATGACCGCGGCTCCGACTCCACTTTCAGGGAATACTTCTGAGTAGATGACATCAATGTGATGATCATCAAATTGGCGCAGGCCATTGTATAGCAGGGCTGCGGTTTTAGCCAGGTCTCCATCGGCTCCGCAGGCAAATACAAAGTCGGCTTTGTATTTGTGCTGGCGGTTCTCTGTTGTAAGTACGCCGACACGATTACCCTGCGCCGTCTCACTGGCAACCAACTCATGAATCCGATCTGGATCACGGACAAGCGTTAGACTTCCTTTTGGCGCGTAGTGTGTATATTTCATACCTGGAGACTTTGGAGCTTGTCCTTCTGTAACCAAGGCTTGGTCCAGTTCAACATCCGCCGCAACTTCTGCGATCTGCTCCAGTGTAATTCCACCTGGGCGAAAGATGACCGGGTGCTGACCACTAATGTCGAGCACGGTTGATTCTAGACCTACACCGGTTGGTCCTCCGTCGATTACCCCAGCAATTCTGCCCGCTAAATCAGTCCACACGTGGTCGGCTGTTGTTGGGCTTGGTCTACCTGAAAGGTTAGCACTCGGCGCAGCAACTGGCACATCCGCTTTTAAAAGTAGTTCTCGAGCAACCGGATGTGACGGCATTCGCACGGCTACAGTATCTAACCCGGCGGTAACATCAGATGGAACCCGATCACTTGCTTTAAAAATAAGCGTTAATGGACCCGGCCAGTAAGCCTTCATTAGCTTTTCAGCCACTTCAGGTATTTCCGTTACTAATTCATCCAACTGTGCTCGATCCGCAATATGCACAATGAGCGGATTGTCATTCGGACGACCTTTTGCTCGGAAAATCTCTTTCACCGCATCTGAATCCAGTGCATTTCCTCCTAATCCATAAACCGTCTCGGTTGGAAACGCAACCACGTTTCCTTGCTTAATCCATTGTGCGGCTTCTTGCAGGTATTTCTCTTTATTCTGAAGATTCATTGACTTATTCACATTCCAACGTTTTGTCTGTATATAACTCATATCACAGCTCCTATCCTCCTCATTTTGAGATGTGCATTCTCTTTTGTCAACTTCCTTTAAAAAGTGACCAAATCCCTAGTAATGATAAGGGTTACAGGCTACTAATTTCGTAGCTACAATCAAATAAAAACACCCGTTCGTATACAACGAACAAGGTTACCCACACCTGTGGATAACCTGTAGATAAGCCGTCAGTTCTGCGATTTATTCACATGATTGTTCGAGTAATTCACAGGCAAAAATCGACACACCTTTATTCTCAAATTGCTGGAAATGTGATAATCGTTTTATCTCTGTTGGTACCTCATCCTGTTCAATTTCTCTAAAATGAAGCTGTTCAAAAAACGCTCCTGCCTGTTTTGTTATGAGAAATACTTCTTTCAGTTGAAGTTTTCTCCCATAAGCAAGTGCTGCTTCTAGGAAACCCATGCCTTTTGCCGGTGTAAAATAATCCGTTTCAAGCACTAGTGAGCGCAATAACCCATAGTCGCCTGCAGGTTCAAGGCCAATAATACCTACAATCTCATTATCTATGGTTTCAGCTACAAGAAAATAGCTAGTAATATTCCTAGTATCATCTTCACGAAGTCCCGCCCTTGCAAGAAGTCGTTGAATATATAGTAGATCTCGATCCTGAGCCTGTCTGAATACCATTGTCATACACAACTCGCCCCTTTTTCACTCTTTGCACCATCTTATGCAGGGCTTGTCTATAGTATTACTGCTTCTTGGCAACTGTAGTTGTCTCATCACTACCAAACAATGTATCAAACAATCCTTTGAAAAAATCGACTACAAAAAACGAAACCTCTACTTCTTCTTCAGGCTGTGTTTCAGCTTCAACATTTTCTGCTGGAACAGCTTCACTCTGATCCATATCAATAAAACATAAAGGCGGGAACAACACACACCACCAGTTTTCTCCCTTTCCTTCACCCAAGCGTAATTAATACGGCTTGATACTCTCCTGCAGGGTACACCAGGTTCCCATAAAGCTTGGTAGGAAAATCAACTTGTTCAAATCCTACTTCATAGGATTGCTTAATCCCTTGATTAGTAAGCTCAGACTCTACAATCGCTTCTACTTCATTTATCTTCGAGTTAATGATCGTCATTGCTTCTTCTTTGGATTCAATACCGGTTACCCATTCCGTAATCGACGCATTCACTTTATCACGGATCTCACGTTTAAGCTTTTGATCGCTAATCGAATCACTATTTGCTAAAATACGAAGACGTATCGCATCCTCTTGACTAACTTCTTGGTGGAATGCAGCAATTGCCTGGTTTCCTTGGTCTTCCCAGCTGATTAATAAAACAAAAAAAGAGAATAATAGATAAATAATAGCTTGTGGTTTCATGACCAGCACCATCCCTTCCCCCTTATTGTGGTCGGGATGATCTGGCGCTAAACCTATAACTCTTCGACAAAATTTCCATATGCAAGCACGATGCGGTCTTTTTTATTTATATCCAATCGGACCTCGGTATCTGTATTCGGAAACGCCTCTTGTAGCATCTTTCTTACTGCTTCACCTTGCCCTGCTCCTACTTCAAATGCAACAAGCGCACGCGGTTTCACTACTTGTTTTAGCTGATGTGTTAGCTTCCGGTAACAATCTAAACCGTCACGACCTGCAAATAACGCGAGCTCCGGTTCATGCTCTCGTACATGTATGGCGAGTGACTCTCGATCTGATTCAGGGATGTACGGGGGGTTCGAGACAATGATGTCAAATTGCTTTCCCATTTGTATAAATGGTTCTAACAGATCACCTTGGTAAAAGGTAATGTCAGCTTGATGTTCAGTTGCATTTTGTTTTGCCATTTCCAGTGCTTTTTCGGATAGATCAGAAGCAGAAAGACGTAGCCATTTGTCCTCAAGCGAAAGAGTTGTGGCAATAATTCCACTACCAGTGCCAACATCAACCGCCTCCAGTTCTGCATGACCAAATAAGACTTTCCTGCGTTCCAACACAGCAATAATTAATTCCTCTGTCTCCGGTCTTGGGATGAGCACGTCGCCTGACACCTTAAATGGACGACCAAAAAATTCTTCATGTCCAATCAGATGCTGAACGGGATAGCCTTTTGCAAGCATGTACACATCCTGTTGGAAAGCCTCAAATAGTGTCACAGGAATCTCATCCTGAAAACGAGCAAACAAACCAGCCCGTTCGACGCCAAGATGATGGCGGAGCAGCCATTCACCAGCCATTGTCTCAAGCTTCCTCTCCTCCAAAAAAGAAGAAGCCCAACGGAGGGCTTCATGTATCGTTCGGCTTGTAGCCATCTTAGTCTTCTGCCCTTTGCATAAGCTCAGACTGCTCTTCCATAATGAGTGTATCAATGATTTCATCTAGCTTACCTTGCAAAATTTGCTCCAGCTTTTGCAACGTTAAACCAATACGATGGTCCGTTACCCGACTTTGCGGGAAGTTGTAGGTACGAATTCGTTCAGAACGGTCACCTGTTCCAACCGCTGTTTTACGCGTTTCGTCATATTCAGCCTGAATTTCACGATTGATCTTATCGAATACACGAGCACGCAAGATCTTCATCGCTTTTTCCTTGTTTTTGATCTGTGATTTTTCATCCTGCATCGACACAACTGTTGATGTAGGAACATGCGTCAAACGAACGGCAGACATGGTTGTATTTACACTCTGTCCACCTGGACCACTTGAAGCAAATGTATCCACACGAATATCCTTCTCATGAATTTCTACTTCAACCTCTTCCGCCTCTGGAAGGACCGCAACTGTTGCAGTAGACGTATGAATCCGACCACCAGACTCCGTTGAAGGAACACGCTGCACACGATGTGCCCCATTTTCATACTTCAGCTTAGAATAAGCTCCAGTCCCGTTTACCATAAAGATGATCTCTTTATATCCACCAAGCTCTGTAGTCGTTGCTTCCATCACTTCGATCTTCCAACCTTGTGCTTCTGCAAAGCGATGATACATTTTGTACAGATCTCCAGCAAACAGCTGTGCTTCGTCTCCACCAGCCGCTCCACGGATTTCAACAATTACGTTTTTATCATCGTTTGGATCCTTAGGAAGAAGCAAAATATGCAAACGTTCTTCAATCTCTTGGCTTTGCGAGGAAAGCTCAGAAATCTCTTCCTTCACCATTGCATACATCTCATCATCCAACTTATCTTCCATCATTGCTTTTGCATCTTTTAATTGCTCAGAAACTTCCTTATATTCACGATACGCTTGAACTGTGTCCTCAAGACCAGACTGCTCCTTGGAATACTCGCGCAATCTCTTTGTGTCACTAATAATATCCGGGTCACTTAATAATTCATTCAACCGATCATATCTGTCTTCTAAAGACTGTAAACGATCAAACATGCCTTCACCTCATAGTATAATATCCGTACATAGCATAACGTTCTAAGTATAGTATATAGGCACCCCTCGGTCAACGTGACCCACACTTAAGAAGACTCTCGCTCTTTTTTGAGCCAAAGGTAGGAATCAGTAAGTTCAAAGACCATCAATAGCAGAAGCATAAATGAGACTAATAGCATTTTCCAAAGTTCCAATTCAATAAATGTCCATAATAAGATACCGATTAAAAGGATAAAAGCAGGAAAAAACTTCGCATGCTTAAACCGCTTCTCCGCCGTAATCTTGCCACCGCCTGCTTGTGTCGCCTTTCCTATCAATCTACCAACCAGAACAGCCACACTAGCAAGCAGTGCAAATAAAAGACTTCCGTTTATCAAATAAGTCGTAACAATCAACCAGAGAAACATCAAAGCATTTCCAACCTTATCACTAAACATTACGATTCTCCTCTTGTAAAAGCTCCAGTTGTTCTTTTTTATACCACACATACGAATTAATAAAATTAAAAACCGCCAATATCAAAAAACAAGACGCAATTAAAATGCGGCGCCATAAGCTAAGGTCAAACCCATAAAAAAAGAATAGTGCAGCAATCCCAACCCACAGCAAGCTGTTCCATATCGAAGTGAATAATTCCTTCTTAGCCGTCTCTCGTTCCTTTATTACTTCAACATGATAGCCAATCACAGAGGCAAGCGTTATAGCCAAACCCCAACCTACAAGCATCAACCAACTTACCTCAACAATAAAAAGGAACATAATAAAAAGAATCGGTGAAATAATCATCAAATGCCTTTTTGCGACCATATTAAATCACACCCTACTCAATCAGATTGAAGGTCTGCCTCTTGCTCCCTCTCCTTTTTGTACCAAAAATATGAATCTAGAAAATCCAAAACAGCGGTAATAAGAAGGAGAACCGTCACTAAAACCTGACGCCAGAGCGCAAGATCTGAATCTACCCACCAAAATGCAACAATAAGTCCAATCCATACAATTGTTAACCATTTTGACATCCTGAACTGACTCTTACCAGAAGCGCCCCACATGCCCACCTCTAGCTTATAGCCAATCATCGCAGCAATAAATATCACTATTACCATAAAAAGCGTATAAAACAAACCCGAATCTAAAATCAGAAAAAATATTCCCAACCATACCGGCGCTAAATACACCTGATACTTTTTATCTATCACATCATCATCTCCCATAAAGCAACTACCTTACTCCGACTATACATGATTACCTTTTATAGAACAATTAGGAACTAATTACCGATCTACTTCTTGATAACTCCCCTTCTCTCTTGGTATTCCACAAACGTTCTTGCTATCTCGGCACTGTTCTTGCTACGTGTAGTTTCCGCTTGGTATCAGGTTCTGCTTCTTGCCAAATCCCCGCTCCCCCTTGCTTACCCCCACATTTCTCTTACTAAAATTGTCTGGCTCTTGGTTTTTTCCTTTTTCCGCTTAGTATCAGAGTCCACTTCTTGCCAAGCCCCCCATCCGTCTTGCTTTCTCCCAGTTTTCTCTTGCTATCATGCTTTGGTTCTTGATGTTTCCCTTATGCCGCTTGGTAAAAGGCTCTGCTTCTTGCTAAGTCCCCGATCCGTCTTGCTTTTCTCCCGCTTTACGCTCTTCCACCAGCCACACCCGCAACCACAAAAAAAGCCAGAGCGTCTCCACTCTGGCTTCTCGTACTAGTTATTCAGCTTTTTTGATCATTAATACGTTTTCTTCACCTGCATTCGCTTCTCCTGATTGGAGCAGCTGAATGAATTCGTCTTCTGCTAAGTTCGTGAAGACAATTGGTGTGATAATGGAGGCTGCTTTTTCTGAGATAACAGCTGTATCAAAGCGCAGCAATTCTTGTCCTTGTGTCACTTTATCTCCTTGCTCAACTAATGCTTCAAAGCCTTCACCTTTTAGGTGAACGGTATCGATTCCTACATGGATTAGAATTTCTTTTCCAGATTCATCGACGATTCCGAGTGCATGCTTTGTTGGGAAGAAGTTCACGATGGTTCCGTTTACCGGAGAGTGAACCACTCCTTCTGTTGGTTCAATGGCAAATCCGTCACCCATCATTTTACCGGCAAATACGTTATCAGGCACGTCGGTGATTGGGAGGATTTTTCCTGTAATCGGAAGTGTAAAATTAAAGTCACCTGGTTCACCATCTGTTTCAACAACTGTTTCGACTTCTTCAATTGGTGATGGAGTTTTTCCAGAAATGATGTCTTGAATTTGACCTTTTAATTGATCTGATTTTGGTCCAAATATCGCTTGGATGTTTTGACCTACTTGCATGACTCCTGAAGCACCTAGCTTCTTCAGTCTGTCTTTTTTCACTTGATCCACGTCTTTTACTGAGACACGCAAACGAGTGATACACGCGTCAAGATTGCTGATATTTTCTTTATTCCCTAATGCTTTTAATACTTCGTAAGGAAGATCTCCAACTGGAGCGGAACTAGATGCTTGTCCCTCTTCATCTTCTTCGTCTTCCTCACGACCTGGTGTCATTAGGTTGAACTTGAGAATGGCAAAACGGAATAGGACATAGTAAATGACCGAGAATCCTAGACCAACGATGATGACCCACCACCAGTCCGTGCGGTTTGGTAGGACGCCATAAAGCAAGAAGTCAATAACTCCCCCCGAGAAGCTCATACCGATTTTTACATCTAGTAGATACATCAGTAAAAACGAGAGACCCGCAATAAGAGTGTGAATCACAAACAAAATGGGTGCAACAAACAAGAAACTAAATTCAAGTGGTTCCGTGATTCCTGTTAAAAAGGCTGTAAGAGCTGCTGATCCCATGAGTCCAGCTACGATTTTCTTGTGCTTTGGTTTTGCACAGTGATAGATAGCAAGTGCAGCAGCTGGAAGACCAAACATCATGAATGGGAACTTACCAACCATAAAGGCTCCGGCTGTTGGTTCAACACCATCACGAATTTGTGCAAAGAACATCGCCTGGTCACCTTTAATTAATTCTCCGGCTGCATTTGTATAGGTACCAAATTCAAACCAGAAAGGTGAGTAGAAAATGTGATGTAATCCAAAAGGAATTAATGCGCGTTCGATCACACCAAAGATGTACACACTTAGTGCCTGGACTTGCTTCTGTCATGAAATACGAGAAAGAATTAAGTCCTGTTTGAATAAATGGCCATACAAAATGTAAGAGAACCCCTACAAAAATCGCAAAAAATGCTGTTGCAATTGGTACAAAACGTTTCCCTGCAAAGAATCCTAAGTATTGCGGAAGATTAATATTATAATATTTGTTAAAGGTAAATGATGCTAAGAGCCCTGCTATGACACCGCCAAATACCCCTGTTGATAAGGTGGAAATCCCAAGTACATTTGCATATGCTGGGTCTTCCGCTACCATGTCTGGTGTGATACCTCCCATGGTGCCCATTGTTACGTTAATAATTAAAAATCCAATAATTGCAGCTAGTCCCGCTACACCGTCCCCGTTTGAAAGGCCGATTGCAACCCCAACGGCAAAGAGTAGTGGCAAGTTAGCAAAGACAATATCACCAGTCTCAAGCATTAAAGTTGAGATCATCGAAAAGATGTCGTTGCCTAAAAATGGCATAGCACTAAGAATATCCTGATTTTGCATTGCATCACCAAATGCTAATAAGATACCAGCAGCAGGCAAAAGTGCAACCGGAAGCATAAGAGCTCGTCCCATGCGTTGTAAGACACCAAAAGCTTGTTTAAACATGATAAAACCCCCTAAAGTAGTTGTAAATCCACATAAAAAAGGCATGAGGGAAAGAACGCTCGTGACCGAGTAGGATAGACTCCTCCTACGGTACATACGAACGTTTTCTTTCTCTCATGCCTGCATCACCAGTAACACGTTCAAGAAAACGATAGGTTTATATTTGAGTGAGACGCTGCAAATGAAGCGTGAGATACACTGCTTCACCCTCAGGAATTTGCTTCTTAAGGGACTGTTGCATCACTTTTATGAGATTCCATGACAAATTATAGCACACGGGATATTCCTTTTGCAATACTTCTTTAAGCGCTTCCATCGGATCGAGATACTTTTCTTCTTCTATTCGTTCAATTGCAAAATGCAGGTGACGTACAAGCCTTAAATAATTAAGCTCTGTCCGATCGACTTTTATCTGCAATCGCTGTTCAATGATTTCTACTAACTGAGCAATCAATCGAGTATGAGCATTTACATCTTGAAGACTTCGATTTGTTATCCCGCTATGAATATGTAAGGCAATAAATCCAATTTCACTATCAGGTAATAAAACGTCCAGTTTATCAATTACATATTCCCTAATATCAGAAGCTACTTTAAATTCCTTTGGGTACGCGAGCTCCGTTTCTTTTAGAAAAGGATTCGTAATTGCCTGCCCCTGCTTGATTCGTTTAATTGCATAAAACAAGTGATCGGTTAAGGCGACATGAATGTGCTCATATAGTCTTATTTGAAGTTTATCTTCAATCATCTCAATCACATCATTCATCAGATCAAGAAATGATTCATCTATATAATGCATCAACTGTTGATATTGCTTTTGTTCTGTCTCTTCTTTTAAGACAAAAAATTTCTCAGCTTGCTCGCTCCCCACCTCGTCACCTGGTGACTTTCCAAAGCCTAAGCCTTTTCCAATCAGAACAACTTCATCGTAATCAGGATGATGAACCACTAAGACATTATTATTTAATACTTTTTTTACTATGAGCATGTCGCACAAGCCCCTCTCAAATCCTAAAAAGACTGCTCTCATCATACGAAAGGTTACATCTTTCGTCAATAACTTGCTTTATTAGCTGTTTCAGCAAGGAGGTGTTAGGGAATCCTTATGGAGAGTAATAGACGGACTAGTGAGGTGTTGGGATGAACTATGTCATTATCGGTGGAGACGCTGCTGGTATGAGTGCGGCGATGCAAATCGTTCGTAACGACCAGGATGCAAACATTACGGTGCTAGAAAGTGGTACGTATTATTCCTACGCTCAATGCGGCTTACCGTACTTGTTAAGCGGGGTTGTGGAAGAAGCAGATCAGCTAGTTGCACGAAATGTTGATACGTTTCGAGAAAAACATGGAATTGATGCTCGTATCAATCATACGGTGACAGGTATTGATCCAACGAACAAAACAGTGAGTGGTGATGACTTCTCAGTGAAATATGATAAGTTATTAATCGCCACAGGAGCAAGGCCGATTGAGCCAGATTGGGACGGAATAAACCTCGGCCGCATTCACACGTTAAAAACGATTCCGGATGCTTTAAGAATTATGAAAAATCTAACCGATGAGGTCAAACACGTGACGATTGTAGGCGGCGGTTATATCGGATTAGAGGTTGCTGAGAACTTGGTGTTACTCGGTAAAAAGGTCACCATTATTAACCGATCCGAGTCTAGGTGCTGGTTTTGAAAAGAGCATGTCCACACTGATCCAGGAAGAAGCTAATAAACATGGAGTCGAGCTTGAGCTTGGCGAGACCGTGCAAAGCTTTAAAGGAGATCGGAATGGTGTTGTCTCTGAGGTCGTTACAGCAAACAAAACGATACAAACCGATATGGTTATTGCGGCAGTTGGTGTCACACCAAATACAGACTTTCTTCAAGGGAGTGGCATTCACCTCTCTGATAAGGGAGCTATTAAAGTAAATGCATATCTAGAATCCAACATGCCAGATATCTATGCAGCCGGCGATTGTGCCACCCAGTACCACAGACTAAAGCAAAAGGATGACTTCCTTCCACTTGGTACACACGCTAATAAACAAGGAAGACTAGCAGGCTTAAATATGATTGGGGCAGCTCGTCCGTTTCAAGGTGTTGTCGGAACGGCCATTATGCAATTCTTTGATTTAACTTTAGCCAAAACCGGCTTATCGTCTGTTGAAGCACAGGAGCTTGGCTTTCCTTGTGCCATTTCCGAGACGGAAACCTCAACAAGTGCTGCGTATCACCCCAATGCCGAGCGACTAAACAGTCTGTTAGTGTACCATGGTGATACAGAGCAAGTACTTGGCGGGCAATTCATCGGAAAAACAGGCGTCGATAAACGAGTTGATGTTCTCGCAACTGCGCTTTATTACAGAGTCACGATGGAGGAGATAGAGAATTTGGACTTATCCTACGCTCCACCTTATAACAGTGTGTGGGATCCAATACAGCAAACGGCAAGAAGAAGGTAGCTGAACAAGTAAGGTGAGACTCATATACATAAGTCTCACCTTAAAAAGTCCAGACGCAGAGTCTAGACGTTCCCTATTTCTTCTTGTTCAACCGTCTCTTCCTTTTCCGTAAAAAAACGAGATGGCTCGTCCGGCACGCTGTGGCAGTGGCGACATCGTGGTTCGTAGGATTCCGAAGCTCCAACAAGGATAATTGGATCATTGTAGGATGCAGGTTCACCGTTAATCAGTCGCTGAGTCCGACTAGCCGATGCGGAACAGCTTGCACATACCGCTTGTAGCTTTGTTACTTGTTCGGCGACAGCCATTAGTTTCATCGTTGGTCCAAATGGTTCACCGCGGAAGTCTAGGTCAAGTCCCGCACAAATCACTCGTAGGCCACGATCAGCAAGCTGACTTGCCGCTTCTATGATTTCCGCATCAAAAAATTGCACTTCGTCTATGGCAACAACTACCGTGTCTTCATCTACTGCTGCAAGTAGGTCCGCTGCGTTCCCTACAGGCTCCGCCCACACTTTGTTCCCGTTATGAGATACAACTTCCTCCACGCTATATCGGTTATCCAGCAATGGTTTAAATACTTGTGCTTTTAGTTTTCCGAATCCTACCCGACGTACTCGGCGAATAAGTTCTTCTGATTTTCCTGAGAACATGCCACCACATATTACTTCTATCTGGCCTTCTTGATTATAATTACTCATTGGAACCCACCTTACTTTGGTCTTTTATCATACGATATCGCACTTGATGATGTATGTATAGAGTTTGTCTTATGATAGATGCTATGTATAGACAGAAAAAAAGCAGGCAAGTGAACCTGCCCGCTATATTTCTTATAGGTTGTATTTCTTTTTGAAACGGTCAACACGGCCGCCAACATCGTTAAGCTTCTGCTTACCAGTGTAGAACGGGTGTGAATCAGAACTGATCTCAACTTTAAGAAGTGGGTACGTGTTACCGTCTTCCCATTCAACTGTCTCAGCAGATCCTTTTGTAGAACCACTCAAAAATTTGAAGCCTGTGCTTGTGTCTAAAAAGACAACCTTTTGGTAATTAGGATGGATATCCTGTTTCATAATCTTTCATCTCCTTTTGCCCTGAATCTCTTCGAAACAGAGTTGTTCGCACACGGTAGAATTATATCAAGTCCGCATTATAATTGCAACAGCGTTTTTGTTATGATTTAGAGCTTACAGGTCTTTTTCTAACACCCTTCATATCTTGATCTAAGGCGTCAAAAAATTCATCATTTGTTTTTGTGTCTTTTACTCGCTTAATGAACTGATCCACATAATCAGGAGAATCATTCATCGTTTTGCGAATTGTCCACAGTTTATCTAGCTGTGACTTCTCAATAAGAAGCTCTTCTTTACGTGTTCCGGAACGACGAATATCAATAGATGGGAAGATACGACGTTCAGAAAGCTTACGGTCAAGATGAAGCTCCATATTCCCTGTCCCTTTAAATTCTTCATAAATGACGTCATCCATACGAGAGCCAGTTTCCACTAAGGCTGTCGCCAGAATCGTTAAGCTGCCACCTTCTTCAATGTTACGAGCAGCACCAAAGAATCGTTTTGGACGGTGGAATGCAGCCGGATCAATACCACCGGAAAGCGTTCGCCCACTTGGTGGCAGGTGTAGGTTGTAGGCTCTAGCAAGACGAGTAATACTATCCATTAGTATAACAACGTCTTTTTTATGCTCAACTAAACGCATCGCACGTTCTAAAACTAACTCAGCTACCTTGATATGATTCTCCGGTAACTCGTCAAATGTTGAACTAATGACTTCACCTTTTACTGAACGTTCAATATCCGTTACTTCCTCAGGGCGCTCATCAATTAATAAAACCATTAATTCTACATCCGGATGATTATCTGCGATACTGTTTGCTACTTCTTTCATAAGTGAGGTTTTACCTGCTTTTGGAGGGGCAACAATTAAACCACGCTGTCCAAAACCAATGGGAGAGATGATGTCAATAATACGCGACGAAACTCTGCCTGGTTTTGACTCAAGCTCAATTTTCACCTCAGGATATAGAGGTGTTAAGGCTGGAAAGTATGGGCGGTCTTTTGATGTTTCAGGCGCTTTACCATTAACAGCTTCAACATGTAAAAGTCCATGATACCGTTCATTCTCTTTTGGAGGACGAACCTTGCCCGATACCTTATCTCCCTTACGTAGATCAAAACGACGAATTTGGGAAGCAGAGATATAGATATCCTCAACGCTTTGAGTGTAGGCGATTGGTCTTAAGAAACCAAACCCTTCATTTGGCACAATATCTAACACACCTTCCATAAACATTAAGCCATCTTTCTCAGCCTGGCCTTTTAGTATGGAAAATATTAATTCTCTTTTTGTTAGTTTACTATAGTAGGAAACTTTATATTCCTTTGCAAGCTCATAGAGCTCCTTAAGTTTTAATTTTTCAAGCTCAGCAATGTGGACACTCATTCTTACACCACGTTTCTATTAAATTTCATGAAATTCTTTGAAAGCGCTATTCAACTAGTCAATCATCATTTCTTTTTTACAGAACAACACAAAATAGACTATAGCCAATTTTTAACAACTCTTGGTACATAGATTGGAGATTCGTTATTCAGCGCTTAAGTCAACTTGGGAGTATGTGTACGTTATCCATTAATATCTAAATAGGAGAATTCGTGGAGAAATGATTTCGCGGATCATGTATGATAGCGAGTATATTATTCCATTCTACCCTAAAACACATAGAATATTCAATAGCCGTGTGAAAAATAGAGGTTTGTACACAGTTTGAAAGGGGAGTTCGTAAAGGTCAATTGAGAGAAGACGGGGATCTGCAGTCTTGCCGCTCCCTGGATGAGGGGCACGCTTTCCGTGGGCGGGCGCCCGCCTAATTTGGCTTTGCCAAATCATTTCAACACTGCCCGTAAGTCCCACTGGAGTCGGCCTCCCCCATCCCGTCCGCTAGCTTGGAGCGTCTGGATTTCGGCAGATTATTACCTAGTTATTAATTTCATTTAGTATCTTAGTGTAACGGAAAAAATCATTACATTTAATCAACATGGAAAGAACTTAGGACATTACTAAACAAGTGAATATCAAGGCGAACATCTTGAATGAATTACTCAATCTTCGGTTGGTCAGCTTTCTTTTTTGATGAACAAAAAAACGAGCCATTATGTGAGTTAATCAACATAATGGCTCGGCTCTTCAAATAGCTAAGACATTTCTGTCGCAGCTTCTTTATATTTGGTATTATCTTATAACTAGATCAGGCTTCTTCTTCATACTGTGAGTACCGTCTACAAAACGGATGGTACCTGATTTGGCTCTCATGACGATTGATTGTGTATCGGCATTTTTCCCTTTGTAACGGACACCTCTTAGAAGCTCACCGTCTGTTACGCCAGTGGCTGCAAAGATACAATCATCCCCACCTACAAGATCATCCATCATAAATACTTTGTCAATTACTTCAATGCCCATTTTGCGACAGCGTTCAACCTCTGCATCGTTTTGAGGCAGTAGTCTTCCTTGTAGCTCTCCGCCCAAGCATTTTAATCCAGCTGCTGCAATAACACCTTCAGGAGCGCCACCAGATCCAAGCATAATATCTACGCCCGTATCTCCAAATGCGGTATTAATTGCCGCTGCGACGTCACCATCAGAAAGCAACTTAATTCTGGCTCCAGCTGCACGGATTTCCTGAATCATTTTTGTATGGCGTTCACGATTAAGAATCGTTACAACCAAGTCTTCAATATCTTTATTTTTAGCCTTAGCTACAGCACGTAGGTTATCAATAACCGGAGCGTCAATGTCAACTAAACCAACAGATTCTGGACCAACAGCAATCTTTTCCATGTACATATCAGGGGCATTCAGAAGTTGTCCGTTATCAGCAACAGCAAGCACTGCTAAAGCATTCCACTGACCGTATGCTACGATATTTGTACCTTCTAGGGGATCAACAGCAATGTCCACACGTGGACCATAGCCATTTCCTAACTTCTCTCCAATATAGAGCATAGGAGCCTCGTCCATTTCTCCCTCACCAATGACAACCGTTCCTTTCATTGGAATCGTATCAAACACATCTCGCATCGCTTCAGTTGCTGCTCGATCCGCTTCTTCTTTATTACCTCTTCCCATCCAACGTCCGGATGCAAGAGCTGCCGCTTCTGTTACTCGGACTAGCTCCATCGATAAACTTCTCTCCATTTTAAGACCCCTTCCAGTACAAAAAGTAGTTTCTCTATTAGCTTTTGACTTGCTCTCGTTCCTCTTCAGACATTTGCTCACGCCAAATACGCGCACCAAGTCCAACAAGCTTTTCTTCTAAGTTCTCATATCCTCGGTCAACATGCTCTAATCCAGAAAGCTCAGTTACTCCTTCTGCCATTAATCCAGCGATAAGTAACGCCGCTCCGGCTCGGAGGTCACTTGCTCTGACTTTTGCTCCTTGTAAAGCAGTTGCCCCATTAATAATGGCTGACCGACCCTCTACCTTTACATCTGCACCCATACGACGAATCTCATCAATATGCTTAAACCGGGCATTATAGATGGTGTCGGTTACAATACTTGTGCCTGTTGCCTGTGTGAGTAACGTCGTAAACGGTTGTTGCAAGTCAGTTGGGAATCCTGGGTAGACAAGCGTTTTGATATCTACTCCGGTTTTGGGCTTATGATTTTCAATCAGGACCTGGTCATCTCGTTCTTCCACCGAGACTCCCATTTCTCTTAATTTAGCTATTAGTGATTCAACGTGATAAGGAATAATATTATCTACAACTACCTTCTGCCCAATAGCTGCTGCGAGAATCATATATGTACCCGCTTCAATTCGGTCAGGAATGATCGTATGACGGCACCCATGAAGTGACTCCACTCCATCGATACGAATAACATTTGTTCCCGCCCCTTTGATCTTTGCTCCCATATTGGTTAGAAGTGTTGCAACATCAATGATTTCCGGTTCTTTTGCTGCATTTTCAATCACTGTTTGCCCTTTTGCAAGTACTGCAGCCAACATGATATTAATTGTGGCTCCCACGCTTACTACATCTAGATAAATTCTCGCACCTCGTAATTCTTCAGCACGCAAATAGATCGCACCTTGCTCGTTGGTTACTTTGGCGCCTAGTGCTTCAAATCCTTTTATATGTTGATCAATAGGACGTGGACCTAAATTACAGCCCCCCGGAAGACCTATGACTGCTTTTTTGAATTTCCCTAACATTGCACCCATCAAATAATACGAAGCTCGTAATTGCTTCACTCGCCCATTTGGAAGTGGCATTGAGAACATATTTTCCGGATGAATTGTCATTTCATGATCATTTAAATGAACATTTCCACCAATTTCTTTTAACAACTCTGACAAAAGCTCCACATCAGAAATGGCTGGTAGGTTATCTATTGTTACGGGGCTATCCGCCAAAATAGCTGCTGGAATCAATGCAACTGCACTATTTTTCGCACCGCCTATTTGTACGGTTCCTTCAAGAGGATACCCGCCTTCAATCATTAATTTATCCATGATCGCATCCCTTCTTTCCTCGTTCCGTCCTTCTAACCAGTATAGCCAAGTTCGTCTTCATCTTAACAATTAAAATTGACATAAACTGGGCAGAAGGACGGACCAAAATCGCTTATACAAAAAGCTTAGTGGTCCGCCATCTGTACTTGGAATTAGTTGTTGCGATTTTCCCAGTCTGCAAGGAACTTCTCAATACCTTGATCAGTTAATGGATGTTTTGTCAGTTGTTTAATAACATTAAGAGGAATTGTTGCAATATGTGCCCCTCTAAGTGCCGCTTCAGTTACATGAACCGGGTGGCGAACAGATGCTGCAATAATTTCTGTTGGCAATTTATGCGTTTCGAAAATAGCTGCAATTTGATCAATAAGATCTAATCCGTCATGTCCGATATCATCAAGTCTACCTAGGAACGGAGAAACATAAGTAGCTCCTGCACGCGCAGCCAATAATGCTTGTACTGCAGAGAAAACAAGTGTCACATTTGTTTTAATACCAAGCTCCGAAAAAGCATGAACTGCTTTTAAACCATCTGGAGTCATTGGCACTTTAACTGTAATATTTGGAGCAATAGCAGCTAGTTCTTTTCCTTCACTAATCATCGTTTCTGAATCTAGTGCAATAACCTCAGCACTAACTGACTCTGAAACTAGATCTGTAATTTCACGCAAACGATCGTGAAAATCTACACCTTCTTTTGCAACCAGGGAAGGGTTGGTTGTAACCCCAGAAAGAATGCCTAACTCTTTTGCTTCACGAATCTCATTTATATTCGCTGTATCAATAAAGAATTTCATCTCTAACACATCGCTTTCTAAGATAGTTTTAGTGAGTCTACTTGTAAAAAAAATCGATAAAAGCAGTTCAACAGAACTGCTTTTATCATTGTACACTATTAACCCTTATTGGAAGAACCAAACTCTCTCATTTTGCCAATAACTGTTTCTTTAATGGCATCTCTAGCTTGGTCCAAGATATTTACGCGGATCGTACTCATCAGGTTTTGCAGCAAGTGTCTCACGTACTGCCTTAGCTGAAGAGATTTGGCTTTCTGTATTTACATTAATTTTGGCATGACCAAACTCAATTGCTTTTTTGATATCTTTAGTTGGGATACCAGTACCACCATGAAGAACTAGTGGAATTCCTACCAAACCATCAATTGTTTTCATGTGATCAAATCCAAGATTCGGTTCACCTTTGTATGGACCATGAACAGAACCAAGTGCAGGAGCAAAGCAGTCTACATTCGTTGCTTCAACAAGCTCTTTACATTCTTCAGGAATCGCATAAGCTGCTTCAGCATCATCTACGATTAAGTCATCTTCTTGTCCACCAATACGCCCAAGCTCTGCTTCAACAGATACTCCAACAGCGTGTGCCATTTCAACAACACGTTTAGTAATAGCAATGTTCTCTTCAAGTGGATGATGAGATCCATCAATCATTACTGAAGTAAATCCTGCACGAATTGCTTTTGCGCAGCTTTCAAGACTTGAACCATGATCAAGATGAATAGCTACTGGAGCTTCTACTCCATACTCCTCAATAAGAGCTTCAACCAATTTTACAATGGTTTTAAATCCACCCATATAACGAGCTGCTCCTTCAGATACACCAAGGATAACTGGAGAGTTCTCCTCTTTGGCTGCTTGAAGAATTGCTTGAGTAAACTCAAGGTTGTTTAAGTTAAACTGTCCAACAGCATAACTTTCTGCTTTTGCTTTGTTCAGCATTTCTGTCATTGATACTAAAGGCATAATGATGATCCTCCTACTATATATTGCAGATTTTCTTACATGAGAGCGTCAAAACTAACCGCTTGCTTAAAAGTAAGTGTCGTCCAAGCAAATTCTCTTACGTGCAGGGAGCGGCATGCATAGCCTTGTCCACTATGTACAACTAGTTGAACCAGATACGCTTCGGTTTCATTTTGGGTTCTTTTGAACGAATCCATTATAGCATATTATGAGTCAATTACATCCTTTTTACGTTGGAGATTACACGTTTTTTTTAAAATAATCACTTCTCCAATGTACAGCTTCTTATAAATGGTCTCGTATTACCTGCCTTACATCATCAATATCAAAAGGTTTCGCAAAATAATTAGCGGCACCTAATTGAATGGCTTCATTAATTAAATTTAATTCACCATAAGCCGTCATCATTATAACTTTTATATCAGGATGAGTACTCTTAATCCTTCTAAGGATCTCCAAGCCATCCATCCCTGGAATTTTCATATCCAATAAAATCAAGTCTGGATTTTCATCTTTTACAATACTAAGAGCTTGAACGCCATTAGCAGCTTGAAAAACGGTGTATCCATCTTTTTGCAAAATTTCATTGAGAAGCACACGTATGCCATATTGGTCATCAACCACCAGTAATTTTTTCAATAGTAAACCTCCTTATGCGCTAATCATTCTTTAGATCCAATGGACTATTTTCGGTGCGCTCCATAAGGATTCCTGCTTTTGTTTGCAGATTGTTAAAATTAATCGAAACATGTAAGTAAAGCGAGAAAGAATGAAGTTTGATACAATAACAAAACAGTAAAAATACCTAAAGGAGAATCCAGATGCTTAAAGTTTTTAACACCCAATTTACAGGCGCAACAAAAGCCCTACTTAACAAAGAAGAGGAACTCGAAGATGCTGCCAGACTTCTAACCCAAGCCATCACATCAAACGGCACAGTCTATATCGCCGCATTCGGAGAAATGAAAGCAATCGAAGCAGAAGCCCTATACGGAAAAGAAGCATTCCCACAAGCTGTAGAACTAAAACCATCGGATCTCGACTCGCTAACTGAGCGAGACCGCGTCCTAATCACGTCCCGCTTCTCAGACGATATAGACGCAATAAAACTAGCCAACATAGTATCCGAAAAAAATGTACCTATATTCTCTATCACAACCATAACAGAAGATGGAGCAAACTCTCTAGTCCACCTTAGCGATTTCATCCTCGACTTAAACCTTCACCAAGGCTTAGTACCAGACGAAGACGGCTCACGTATCGGTTACCCAGCCTCTCTTCTAGGACTACACGCATATTTTCTTCTATCATTGACGATTAGGGAGATGTTGGGGGAGGTTGAGGGGTAGCGTTGGTGTGACTGAGGATTTTCGAGCATGAACACTCCATTTTCGCGCACATAATAAGATTTTTCGAGCATTTTCTGAAATTTTGAGCCGTCCAGCATTATTTACGCGCAGAAGGCCTCTTTTTTTGAGCATTATTGGATTTTTTGAGCATAGGTTAAGAATTTTTGAGCATTCCGCTCCATTCATTAAGCATTCGATAAGCAGTATGTCTGGATTCGATGAGAAGAAATTCACGCGCCTCTTTATTCGTGAGCGATTTGTCCATTATGACGGAGAACTCTTCTAATGCTTGGAGATGAGCTTTTTTTGAGAAACGAAAACAGTGAGCACAGTACAAGCTTCCATTTTTTTCAGTACGAGTCATAAATGGCCTGTTGCAAAATGGACAATCCACACCTTTTCTAATATCTACGTAATTAAGCTTATAAGTTTGAAGGACAGATGGCTGATCTGGAAGATGTGACTGGCAAAGAAAATGTGCCAATTTAATTAGTTGATCGGATGTCATGGAGTTTTTATTGGAGGAAGTTTGGAAGTTTTCAAGCTTTTCCGGGAGAGCCTCAGCACGGATAACGGAGTTGGGTAATGGATTATGATCTGTCTCGATAATAGTTGTAGGATTTGTGAAAGCTACAATCGTTTTTATGGGGATGGAGGGGAAGTTTTGATTGAGGAAAAAATGCTGCAGCTGAAGTCGTTGCCTTCGAACTTGAATCAGAGGGTTGGGCAAGCTTTCTACAACATCATTCAGTTTTCTTAACATTTGACTAGCTGAATTCTCAAAACGAATACTACCTGCAAGGTTCTTCACCTCAATAATTCCAATAAACTGTGGGCACAAAATTAACGTATCTATTTGAAAAAAAGTCTGGTTAATCCCTCGAAGACGCAAATCATGCATTAGAAGAAAATCATCATTCAGAAACTGATAGTAATAATCTAATGATTGCTCTCCCTGGTACCCAAGCTCTCTTTTCATGAGATCCAAATGAACCTTCTGATAAGCCCGGTGTTTTGAATCTAACCTCGCGTGTAGTGCACGAAGCTGAATTAATCTTTTAGGAATTCTCTCTTTTTATAAATTTTTATGATGTTGCACCTCCTGTAGATAGTCAATTCATTTTCGATAAACGTATACTAATATCCTTCTAGAATCTATCATTTTTTGAGCCCTTCTGTTTTTTTGCGAAAATTTGGGCTTTCCGCTCACCTGATCATATTTTTGAGCACCTCTACTCGTTTTTTGAGCATTTTCATTTTTTTTGAGCATACTCGTTAGTTTTCCGAGCACGATGGTTCTATTTTTGCGCATTTTTGGGATTTTCGCGCACCTCACTCATGTTTTTGAGCATTCCTACTCGTTTTTTGAGCATTTTCATTTTTGGGGCATACGCGTTAGTTTTCCGCGCACCTCCCTCACATTTTTCTGAGCATTCACACCCTCTCCTCCCCAAAAAACAAAAAAAGCACAGGACCCACTCCTGTGCTTCTTCCATATTCTTATTTAACTGCAGCTTTGATAAAGTCTCTGAACAACGGCTGTGGGCGGGTTGGTCTTGAGACGAATTCTGGGTGGAACTGGGATGCGACAAAGTATGGATGGTCAGCTAGTTCGATGATTTCTACGAGGCGTCCGTCTGGGCTTGTCCCGGAGAAGATGAATCCTTCTGCTTCCATTTGTGCGCGGTATTCGTTATTAAATTCGTAACGGTGGCGGTGGCGTTCGTAGATCACTTGCTCGCCGTATGCTGCTTTTGCTACTGTTCCGTCTTGAAGTTTACATGCATAAAGTCCAAGGCGAAGGGTTCCACCTAAGTCTTCTACGTCCTTTTGTTCTGGAAGTAAATCAATGATTGGATATGGTGTTTCTGGGTTCAGCTCTGCTGAGTTGGCGTCAGTTAAGTTTAGCACATTTCGTGCGTATTCTACTGAAGCAAGCTGCATGCCTAGGCAGATTCCAAGGAACGGCACCTTGTTTTCGCGTGCGTAACGGATGGCGGTGATTTTCCCTTCGATTCCTCGATCTCCAAATCCACCAGGTACAAGTACCCCGTCTACTTCTTTCAGTAGGTCAGCAACGTTTTCCTCTGTTACTTCTTCTGCATTAATCCATTCGATCTTAATATCGGCATCGTAGGCATAACCTGCGTGACGCAATGCTTCTGCAACGGAAAGGTAGGCATCAGGTAAAGAAACGTATTTACCAACAAGACCAATGCGAACGGTATTATTTAGGTTACGAACTCGTTCAACAAGCTCTTCCCATTCGGTCATATCCGCTTGTTTTGTTTCTAATTTTAAGTGATCACATACAATGTCATCAAGCTTTTGCTTTTGCAGTGCTAATGTCACTTGGTACAACACGTCAGCGTCTTCGGCTTCGATAACCGCTTCTTTACGAATGTCGCAGAATAGTGCAATTTTCTCTTTCATTTCGTGTGGAACCGGACGCTCTGTACGAACGACGATTACGTTAGGTTGAATACCTAGTGAACGAAGCTCTTTCACACTATGTTGAGTTGGTTTTGATTTCATTTCTCCTGCTGCTGCAAGATATGGAATGAGTGTGCAGTGTACATACATCACATTTTCAAAACCGACGTCACTTTTGATCTGACGGATTGCTTCTAGGAAAGGCAGACTTTCAATATCTCCAACTGTTCCACCAATTTCTGTGATAACGATATCTGCGTTTGTTTCTCTAGCTGCACGGAACACACGCTCTTTGATTTCGTTTGTTACATGAGGAATAACTTGGACAGTTCCTCCAAGATAGTCGCCACGGCGTTCTTTTTTCAGAACGGATGAATAGATTTTCCCTGTTGTTACGTTACTATTTTGGCTTAGGTTAATGTCAATAAAACGCTCATAGTGACCTAAGTCTAAGTCTGTTTCTGCCCCGTCATCTGTTACAAATACTTCACCATGCTGGTAAGGACTCATTGTTCCTGGGTCAACGTTAATATATGGGTCAAATTTTTGAATGGTTACACTTAATCCTCTGTTCTTTAACAGTCTACCTAAAGAAGCAGCCGTAATTCCTTTACCAAGTGATGAAACGACACCGCCCGTTACGAAAATGTACTTTGTTGCCATGCTTGATCTCTCCTTTTTATTGCTCGCCTAGATGGCCGCAGATGACTGGGAAGCCGGGTAAAAACAAAAAAAACAAAAGCGGCGGACTCCCTCTATAACAGGGGGCACACGCTTTTGTTTCCATTACATCTATATCAGTTCATTATACTATTTCTTAAGCCCAAGGATGATTCTACCTAGAAAGTGTGGATAAGTCAAGTGCTTGTCTTATCGTTCTTCCTCATCCTCTTCAAATGAGTCTTCATCCTCATCGTCTTCACTTTCTTCGTCTTCTTCAAATCCATCAAGGTCTTTTTCGTCGAAGTCCTCTTCTGAAGAATCCTCTTCATTTGAGATCTCATCAAGCTCATCTTCAAGATCCTCAAACTCATCCTCTTCAGAGTCATCTAGCTCACTATCATCAACTAGATCTAAATCATCGTCATCAACTGCTTTTTTCTTCTTTTTCTTAGGAGTTGCCGCAGGAACTGGTTCTTCAATTTGATCGATTGGGTACCAAGCTTTTATGCCCCAACGATTCTCTCCCATTGTAATAAAACGACCATCTGTATTTAGGTCGGTATACAAAAAGGAAATACTATTTTTAACGTCCCCTTTGCTCATTCCTTTAATTTTAGCAATCTCGTCTACTAGCGCGTAGTATTCAATTGGTTGCTTTTTATTTTGCATGAGTTCATAAGCAATCTCTATCATAGACATTTCTTGTATTTCATCAGCAGTAAGAGTATTAAAATTCAAACCGGGCACGCCCTTTCACCATTATCTATAGGATCCAATCACAATCAATTTTTAAGATCATCTTTTTCATTATAAACATATTTTCATAAAATATGCTAGAGCTTCCTTAGAACGCGTGCTGATCAATTATGAATCAGGTTTTTAATTTGCAAGTTTATGTATTCCTCTAAGGTGAAATGTCTTCTAATTGCCCATCTCCGGAATGTCCACATTTGGCCAGCAACAAGGATATTATGTGTGATGAGCTTCATCTCTTTTTCTGTTAGATCAAGAGCTTCTTCTTTTTTACAGTCAGCAAGGATTTCTTCCATCATTGCTACCATTTCCGTCTCTTTTTTCAAAACGTATGGCAAGGTTTCTTTTGGTAAAGACTTTGTTTCCTGGTACATAACTAGCACTTCATCTTGCATGGAATCGATGACTAGAAAATACGCACGAATAGCCTCTTCTAATCGATTAATTGCTGATCCCGTCGTATGCAATTGTTTTTTTAGTCGTTCTGTTACTTCATCATAAATAGCATCACAAACTAGATAAAGCACGTCTTCTTTTGTACCAATATATTCATAGAGTGTTCCAATACTAAAACCAGATTCCTTTGCGATTTCCCTTGTTGTGGTTCGATGAAATCCCTTTTCAATAAATAAACGTACAGCTCCTTTAATAATTTGCTGACGACGTTTATTAATAAGCTGTTGATCTTTTACTAGACTTGGCACCGACTTTTTTTCCATAAGGCAACAGACTCCCTCTCACCTATTTGAACCTATTCTATCATGAGAGTTCCTAAAATTCCAAAATCGTGTTTCATGATTTCCATAAAAATTGGGCATAGTAAAAAAAACATTGTTGAGGAGTACTCATATGAAGATCACACTCACGATTATTGCTCTACTATTAATCATCATCATCTGGCTGCGGGTCGACTACCGTATTGGTTTAACTAAACTAAGGAAAACAAGGAAACAGTCGATTCAAGAAAGCCGTTATCCGTCTCTTTCCCTGATTACTACGGGTGAGGACTTTTTTGAGCGACTTTTTGCTGATATCACGGCAGCTCATCACCATGTACATATGATGTTTTATATTTTTAAAGAGGACCATATCGGAACACGTATGATTGAGCTATTGGAAAAAAGAGCTGCAGAAGGGATCGACATTATACTCATGGTTGATTGGGTAGGTTCTAAGCTTTCACGCAAAAGCATTAAACGTATGCAGGAAGCTGGCATTGTTTTCACGCACAGCCAAACTCCATCATTTCCAACGATCTTCTTCTCTCTGAACCATAGGAATCATCGAAAAATTACCATCATTGATGGGAAAATCGGTTACTTAGGTGGATTTAACGTGGGTGATGAATACCTTGGACGTAATCCCAAATTCGGATTTTGGCGTGACTTTCACCTGCGTTTTGAAGGAGATGGCGTTCAGGACTTGCAGAAACAATTTTTAACGGACCTAGATTGCACGCAAACAGATTATTTTATGAAAAAGACTTTCTATCCAAGCGCTCCCAAAAGGAGAACAAGAGGTTCGTTTGATTCCTACAGATGGAAAATATCTAGAAGCACTTTTATTAGAGACGCTAAAAAAGGCAAAAAGCTCTATCTTAATGGGTTCGCCTTATTATATACCGAGCGACATTCTGCAAGAAGAGCTCATCCAAGCAGCCCAAAATGGCATCAAGATTCAACTACTACTGCCACAAAAAGCAGACCATCCACTCGTCAAAGAAGGATCAATGCCTTACATTCAACGATTATTGGAGTCTGGTGTATCTGTCTATCATTATGACCAGGGCTTCTACCATGCAAAAGCTCTAGTCATTGACCAGAGCTTAGGATGGGTAAGTACCGCTAATCTTGATAAACGCAGCTTTCACTTAAACAGTGAAATGACCTGCATGCTGTATGTTCAAGAAAGTGTTCAAGCGGTCATGAATTGTATGCTTCGTGACATTCAAACAGCAGAAGAAATCACGATGGAATCCTTACAAAAACGCTCCCTGCTCAGTAGAAGCAAGGAGCAAATTGCCGGACTTGTATCTGGTTTGCTTTAAAAAACAAAAACCTCGACCAAAAACCAGATAATTAACACCGTTTGAATGACGGCCTTTGCAAGCGTTCCACTTAAAAAAGCAAGGAACGAGGCAAAGGCTATTTTAAAGGCATTGTTCATATTTCGATGGATAATTAATTCAACAATCAATACAAGCGCAAACGGAACAAGAATGACACCAAACGGCGGAATCACAAAGGAACCAAAAATTACTCCAATGATTCCAGCCCACTCTCCCCACTTAGAACCCCCATATTTTTTAACGAAAATATCTGGCTAAAATGTCTGCAGCAATTAATACCACCGTCAGAATGACCGCCACTGTCCAAAAGATCCAACTAAGCGACCCGTCTGTCACTCCAAATTGGTAGATCAGAAAACCAATCCAAAGTACAAGCACAGAGGGTACAATCGGAAAAATTAGTCCAGCATAACCAAGAATAAAACAGACAACAATTAGAATCCACCAAACGATATCCATAATCAGCGTTACATTTTGTCAGGTGCACTAACACCTAACAGGGCCAGAGCACTCTGCAGTGTAATCTGGGTCGATTTCATTAACGCTAACCGCGCATTACTTTTTTCTGGAGCTTCGACGTCAAGCACACGTTCTGCATTATAAAAGCTGTGCAGGGCAGTTGCTAAATCATGCACGTAGTTCGCTACCTTATGAGGCGTGCGTTTGACCGCTGCATCCGCAACAACTGCAGGATAATCTCCAATGATCTTTAACAAATCATATTCCTTTTCAGAAGCGATTGGCGAAAGATCCGTTGATGAATCATAACTTAGCCCAAGCTCATCTCCTTGACGAAGCATACTGCACACACGCGCATGCGCGTATTGTACGTAGAAGACGGGGTTCTCATTTGATTTTGAAACAGCAAGATCCATATCAAAATCCAGCTGCGTATCTAAACTTCTCATCGCAAAGAAATAACGAGTCGCATCAAGGCCTACTTCTTCCATTAGTTCACGAAGAGTTACTGCCTTACCAGTACGCTTACTCATCTTGACCTTTTCGCCGCCTTGGACCAGGCTAACCATCTGCGTAATTTGAATATCCAACTTCTCACGATCATATCCTAATGCTTCAATTGCAGCTTTCATACGCGCAATGTAACCATGATGATCTGCTCCCATCATGTCAATTAAACGATCGTACCCACGATTGAATTTGTCTTCATGGTAAGCAATGTCAGGAAGCAGATACGTGTAGCTACCATCTTTTTTAATAAGCACACGATCTTTGTCATCCCCATATTTTGTTGTTCGTAACCAGGTTGCTCCGTCTTCCTCATAAATCTCATCTTGTTTTCTTAATACATCAAGAGTACGATCAATCACTCCTGATTCATAAAGAGACATCTCAGAGAACCATGTATCAAATTCTACACGGTAATCAGCAAGGTCTACCTTTATTTTATCAAGAGCCTTATTCAGACCATACGTACGGAAAGCTTTTAGACGCGTCTCATCATCTAATTTCAGATAAGCGTCTCCCTCAGAGTCCGCAAGCTCCTGACCCATTTCAATGATGTCCTTGCCATGATAACCATCCTCAGGCATCTCTGTATCCATACCTAACGCCTGCTTGTAACGAGCTTCAACCGAATACGCAAGGTTATTAATCTGATTACCTGCATCATTAATGTAATACTCACGGCCCATTTGATAGCCGGCCTTCTCCATAATCCTAACCATCGCATCGCCAACCGCAGCTCCACGCGCGTGACCTAAATGGAGCGTTCCCGTAGGATTTGCCGATACGTACTCAACCAAGATCTTTTCTCCTTGACCTGCATCACTTGCTCCATATGAGTCTGGTTTAGCTAACACATCCGTAATCACATCACGTAAAAAAGAATTGTCCATATAAAAATTAATAAAACCCGGACCAGCAATATTCACTTTTTCTACAGATGCTTTTTCTTGATTCAAGCGCTCCGTAATTGCCTCTGCAATTTGTTTCGGTGCTTTTTTTGCAATTCTCGCTAGCTGCATCGCAATATTCGTTGCATAATCTCCGTGCGACTTTTCCTTAGGTGTCTCAAGTAAAATATCCGGAATTTCGTGCGACTCAGCTAATCCAGCTTCTACAATCGCTGCTTTGATCTCATCTTTTAAAACGTGTTTAATCTGTTCAACGCTGTTCATCTTCTTTGTGCTCCTCTAATCAAGTATTTATTAATCGTCTGCCTCTTCTAATTTTAGCCTGACTTCATGACTCCCAGTCTCCTGTCCAGCAAGCCAGAACCGATAGCGGATATAGATACGCCCACGCGGCTTCTGAATTGTTGGCCATTGCACAAGAACTACTTCCGTCTCAGCTTTTGTTTCCCATGACGCCTCAGTTGTAACATAGCGACCAAGCGTTTCCTTATTCTGCACAAACGTTTGCCTCATTAAGACATCCCCTTGACGAATAAGTGTTAGCTCTTCCCCATCCCACTTCATTGTGGTTTGAACATTTTTATCCACACCAAACGTCTCTGTAAACCGAAGATAATCCTGTGTTCCCTTGTGGTACAGTTCTCCTTCAGTTGAAAACTCATAAGAATCCAACTCACCTTGAAGCTCTATATTAGTTTGAAACGTTAAACGCAATCGTCGTTTTATCGGTTTATTCATGTGACGCACACCTTTCTCCCTTACAAGTTTAGCGAGTTTGTCGGGTACATGCAAGATACCTATTATACAATAAAATGTTTAGCTTTTAGAAAAAAGGTGAATATATACACTGTAAGCAAAAAGCAAAAGGAGGCGTTACTCATGAGTAATGGTACTGGAGATAAAATTAAAGGCGCAGCAAACAAAGCAAAAGGCGAAATTAAAGACCAAGCTGGGAACGCAACTGACAACAAATCCCTTCAAGCAAAGGGTAAAAAAGATAAAGTTAAAGGCAACGTACAAGAAGGCGTAGGAAAAGCAAAAGACGCTGAATAAATAAAATGGTAAGAACAAAGAGCCGGTGCGGATGCATCGGTTTTTTTGCGGTTGGATTGGGGAGTGGGTGCGATAGTCAGGTGGCCATTGCTCCAATTTGAGGGCTATCGCTCCAGTTTCGGCTTCCATTGCTCCAATTCGGGGGCCATCGCTCCAGTTTCGGCTTCCATTGCTCCAATTCGGGGGCCATCGCTCCAGTTTCGGCTTCCATTGCTCCAATATGGGGGCCATCGCTCCAGTTTTGGCTTCCATTGCTTCAATTCAGGGGCCATCGCTCCAGTTTTGGCTTCCATTGCTTCAATTCAGGGGCTATCGCTCCAGTTTCGGCTTCCATTGCTCCAATTCAGGGGCCATCGCTCCAGTTTTGGCTTCCATTGCTCCAATCCGAGGGCTATCGTTTCGATTCCAACATCCATCGTTTCAATCTCCTCTCCATCGTTTCAATCCGACCCTCCATCATTTCACTTCCCTCCCACTCACTCCATTCCATCCCCCACACAACTTTGACAACCCTATCAACTTCTATCATCATAAATAAATATCGACCTACTACCAAAGAGGGTGTTTCTAGTTGAAGAAAATCAAAACAAATGCCAGCCGACTGCTTGATCAGCAGAATATTTCTTATTCGATTCTTCTATACGAAACGAAGGATGGGAAAATTGATGGGTTATCGGTGGCTGAAAAAACAGACCAGAACCCTGATCACGTCTTTAAAACGTTGGTGACGCAGGGCTCGAGTAAGCAGCACTATGTTTTTTTAGTGAGAGTAACTGATGAGCTTCACCTGAAAAATGCAGCAAAGGCCGTTCAGGAAAAACAACTGACAATGATTCCGGTTAAGGATATTCAGTCAACTACAGGCTACATGCGTGGTGGTTGTTCTCCAATTGCGATGAAACGCACCTTTCCCACGATCCTGGATGAGAGTGCGCTGCACCAAAACGAGATCATCATTAGCGGCGGAAAAATTGGTGTGCAGTTAAAGTTAAGCGTAGAGTCACTCATTCAACTTACCCAAGCCAAAACGGCACAAATCGCGAAAGAAAAATAAAAGCCATCCATTGCTGAAATTTCAGCAACGGATGGCTTTTAGCATGACTACTTATTTTAATAGATCGCCAACAAACTTTGGAAGTGCAAAGGCTGCTGTGTGGATCTCTTTTGTGTAATACTTTGAGTCGATTTCGTGGAATCGCTCATCGCTCACTTCAAGTGGATCGTGCTTTTTTGATCCGATTGTAAAAGTCCACAGTCCACTCGGGTAGGTTGGAATATTTGCAGTATATACACGTGTGATCGGGAAAATCTCGCTAATATCCTTGTACACTGTGCGAATAAGCTCTTCCTGGAACCATGGGTTGTCAGTCTGTGCGACAAATACGCCATCTTCTTTTAATGCTTTTGAGATGCCTTCATAGAATCCTTTTTCAAAAAGCTTCACAGCTGGTCCAACAGGCTCTGTTGAATCGACCATAATGACATCGTACTCAGCCTCTGATTGGGCAATATGCATAAAGCCATCTGCAATTTGAACATCCACGCGCTCATCGTCTAATGCTCCAGCAATGGTAGGAAGATATTTTTTCGAGTACTCCACTACTTTGCCGTCAATCTCCACAAGAGTAGCTTTCTCTACAGATGGGTGTTTTAACACTTCACGGATTACGCCACCGTCTCCTCCACCAACTACTAACACGTGTTTAGGATTTGGGTGCGTAAATAATGGAACGTGTGCAACCATCTCGTGATAGACAAACTCATCTCTTTCGGTTGTCATCACCATGCCATCAAGAACTAGCATATTACCGAATTCCTCTGTTTCAATCATATCTAGCTGTTGAAACTCGGTTTTTTCTGTATGTAATGTACGTTTAATTTTCGCTGTAATACCAAAGCGTTCTGTTTGTTTTTCTGTATACCATAATTCCATATCATTCACCTCATCTGATTTTGCATGTAACACAGCAAGTATATAGCAAAAAAACCGCCGTGCCAATTCATGTTTAAAAAATCGCATAACTACCTATCCTGTATGTATTAAAGACATATTGGAGGTGGCATAAGGTATGCAAATTGTTCTTAGTCGCAAGAAAAAAAGACGTATTCGTTTTTTTCGCTTTATGATTCGTTCGCTATTACTTGCTCTTATTCTATCAGGTCTCTTTATTCTTGGTTTGCTATCTTATACCAGAATGCAAGGCCCTCCCCCTATCCAAGTCTCCGAAACCACTGTTTTGTATGGGGCAGATGGATCTGTTATTGGTGAGGATCATGGCGGGCAAAACCGTTACTGGGTTTCTTTTGATAATATTTCTTCGTATGTAAGTGACGCTACCGTATCTATAGAGGACCGCAAATTTTATGAGCATTTTGGATTTGACCCTTGGCGTATAGGTGGAGCCATCATAGCAAATATTAAAGCTGGATCAAGCGCTCAAGGTGCAAGTACGATTACGCAGCAATATGCACGGAATTTATATTTAACTCATGAAAAAACATGGTCTCGTAAATGGAATGAATTAATGTACTCACTACGTCTTGAGATGAACTATAGCAAAGAAGAGATTCTTGAGGGGTATCTGAATACTGTCTATTACGGACACGGTGCGTATGGAATCGAGGCTGCTTCTACGTTTTTCTATAACAAATCTGCATCCGATTTAAGCTTGGCGGAAGCTGCCATGCTTGCGGGCATTCCTAAAGGACCTAGCTACTATTCTCCAATTATTGATTTTGATCGAGCAAAAGCTAGACAGGAGTTAATCCTAACCAGCATGGTTGAAAATGGCTACCTAACAGCCGCTGAAGCCGAGACAGCCAAAGCCGAAAAACTTGTGTTTAAAGAAGCTGAAGCCGAAGCAACGGAAGTGATTGGCCCTTATTTTCAAGATGTCATTACAAGCCAATTAACAACTCTTTTGGATCTAAGTGAGGATGAGCTTGAAACGGGTGGGTATCATATCTATACAACACTTGATCCCAAGATGCAAAAAGAAGCTGAGCATTGGGTCCAAGAGGAAATGCCTGATTCTGATTTGCAAACCTCTCTAGTGGCCATTGACCCTAAAACGGGGGGTGTACGGGCAATGGTTGGCGGTGTTAACTATGCGGAGAGTAGCTATAACCGAGCTACACAAAGCAAACGAGAGCCAGGTTCGACTATTAAACCGCTACTTTACTATGAAGCGCTGCAGCATGGGTTCACAGCTGCTTCGACGTTTATGAGTGAGCCGACGGAATTTACGTATGATGAAGGAAGACAAACGTACTCTCCAGACAACTTCAACCATCATTACGCAAATGATTTTATTACAATGCAGCAAGCTTTGGCCGTTTCCGATAATATATTTGCCATTAAAACTCACCTATTTATCGGTCCAGACAAACTCGTAGATCTAGCGCAGGTATTGGGGTTAGGGCAGTTTAACAATGTTCCCTCTCTAGCTCTAGGTTCAGAGGCAGTGAGTCTACTTGATTTAACAAACAGCTATGTGCCATTTGCAAATAACGGATTATTTGGTGAACCGCAATTTATCGAAAAAGTAGAAGATGCGGAAGGGACTATTTTATATGAACAAGGGCCAGACCTTAAGCCAACCTTGGATCCTACTTCAACATTCTTGATGACAGAGATGATGACAGGTATGTTTGACCCTGCCTTAAATGGCTATACAACAGTGACCGGAAACTCTGTTGTGCCGCTATTGCATCGACCGGTAGCAGGCAAATCAGGCTCGACTCCTTATGATAGCTGGATGGTCGGCTTTACACCACAGCTTGTAACAGGGATTTGGGTTGGACATGACCGTGATAAAAAGCTCGATCAACTCTCGGAAGGACCCATTTCAAAAAAAATCTGGGCGAACTTTACAGAGCATGCTTTGGAAGGAAAGTTGAAGTTACCTTTTCACGAGCCAGGCGGAGTGGTTCAAGTAGAAGTAGATCCGCAGAGTGGCCTACTTGCAAATGATGCGTGCCCAGGCGGTGTATCTATGTTTTTTAAAGCAGGCACTGAGCCCACTTCTTCTTGCAGTACACCTGAAGAGGAAGAAAAACTCGAGGAACAAAAGCAGGAGAAAGAACGATTTATTGATCGCTTCAAAAAGTGGTTTGGACAAGATGACCATTAAGTCAAAAGGAGAGTATGCATGAGTAGACGTTCAAAAATTGCTCTAATCGTAGCCCTGACCACCACCTTTGGTCAGGTTCTAATCTTCTTCATCGCTGCCATGATAACAGGAAATTGGAAATTGCTCGTTTGGAGCTCCTCTTTTGGCGTTTTGGTTGGAATTCCAGTTCTATTAATAGTCATGCGGCAAATTCGATTAAAAAAATCTTAATGGAACTGTATGCTCCATGGGCAAATTGCATACCTATAAAGAGAAGTTCATGAAGGAACATGCTACACTATGCATACCATACCTCGAAGGAGTGAAGAAATGACGACATATAAAACTAGACAAGACATCCCTGAAGAAGAGAAATGGAATTTAGACGATCTTTATGCAGAAGAATCTGAATGGCACAGTGATCTCAAAAAAGTAGAAGCATTAGCCCAAGACCTCGCTAGCTATGATGGCAAGATACAAGACGGACAATCCCTTTATGATTTTTTGAAAAAACAAGAGGATCTCAGCTTTATCTTTACGAAGGTTTTTGCTTATGCAATGTTCAGTACTGACATCGATACGCGTGACTCAAACGCTCAATCCTTAAAGGACCGTGCGACACAGGTTAGCGTGAAGGTTGGTTCTGCTACCTCATTTTTTATGCCTTTCCTCTTAACATTAGACGAAGACACGTTAAAGGCATACATACAGGAAGTGAAAGAGCTTGAATACTTTGAGGAGGATCTTTGGGATTCTTTCCGCTACAAAGCTCATGTTTTAACGAAAGAGAAAGAAGAGGTTTTATCTGCGCTTGGTGAAGCTCTTTCATCACCGGACCGAACATTTGGCATGCTTAATAATGCAGATATCGTTTTTGGAAAAGTAACCAATGAAGATGGCGAAAAAGTAGAGATGACTCGAGGAATGTACTCTAAGCTTATCGAAGACGACGATCGAAGCAAACGAAAAGAAGCATACAAGGCATATTATAAGCCTTATGTGCAGCTTAGCAACACAATCGCTTCCACCCTTTCATCTGCGATTAAGAATAACGTGACCGTTTCTCAGCTGCGTCAATATGATTCGGCTCTTGGCAAATCCCTATTTGGTGATAATGTGCCAACAGAAGTCTATGACAACTTAATTGCTACAGCTAAGAAAAACCTAGAACCGTACCACCGCTATACAGCTATTCGCAAGGAAATTCTCGGTGTTGATGAACTACGACAATACGACTTAAACGTATCACTTGTGAGTGGAGCCAAAAAGGATATTTCGTATGAAGAAGCATACGATACGATGTTGACAGCTCTTGCTCCACTTGGAGAAGAATACATTCAGACACTCAAAGATTTCAAAGAGAAACGCTATATTGATGTCCGTGAAACACCAGCAAAACGCTCTGGCGCTTATAACATGGGTGTGTATGGCGTCCATCCATTTGTGCTATTAAATCATCATGATGATTTAGACAGCTTATTCACGTTAGCACACGAAATGGGCCATGCGATGCACAGTCATTATTCAAGTAAACATCAGCCGCAGATCACTGCAAGTTATACGATTTTTGTTGCTGAAGTTGCTTCTACTGTAAATGAAGTTCTGCTCATTCATCATTTGCTTGAGCATTCAACAGACAAAGAGGTACGCAAATATTTGCTAAACCATTTTATTGATCAATTCCGCGGTACCTTCTTTACTCAGGTCATGTTTGCTGAATTTGAAAAACGTACACATGAGCTAGCCGAGCAAGGTGAGCCGTTAAATGCTGATAAGTTCAACGAGATTTATGAAGAATTGTTCCGCGAATATAACGGTCCTGACATTGTTTTTGATGAAGAAGTGAAATATGGTTGGTCTCGTATTCCACACTTCTACCGTCCATTTTATGTATACAAATATTCAACCGGGTTCGCCTCTTCCATCCAAATTGCCAAACGTATTTTGGATAAAGAAGAAGGAGCGCTTGAAGACTATCATGCCTTTCTTAAAAGCGGAAGCTCAGATTACCCACTTGAGCTATTGAAAAAAGCAGGAGTAGACTTAACTACTCCAGAACCAATCGAATCTGCCCTCGCTTATTTGGGAGAGATCGTTACTGAGTTTGAGTCGCTATAATGTTAAAAAGGAAGTAGACACCAACCGTGTCTACTTCCTTTTTTATCGTTACCGACCAAGTAATGGGGACATGACAAGAATACCTACAATCAGACCCATGACAAAAATGAGTATATATCGTTTCATAGGAGATCTTACATTCAATCCCTGCTTAATGCTTCATGCAGCTCTTCTTCAGAGTGATTCCACATATCCTCATTATGATTTTTCAAAAATTCCGCAAGCAACACTCGAGATTTTTTCTCCATATCATCCACAACAATTTTTCCTTTTAAGGACTTATCCATTTTGTTTACATGTTCGGGCATACTTTTATATCCGCGTCTAATCTCGAGATCAACCAGCATTTCACAGCCTGCTACTCCACCATAGTAAGGCTTTCCTTCCTTACTTAAGATCGTTACCCATACCAACCAATAAAGCTTACCGTTTGGTACTTTATCTTTTTCTTTTAAGAATTTAATTCTCTTTTCAACAGCCGATCGAGCATGAAGGGCGCCTAGATCAACTTTTACCTCTTCATCATCAGGGCTCACAAATACAGGTGTGACGTTATCTAGGTTTAGAGTACCAGCACCATAGCCACCGTGACCATCTGTTGAGTCTCCACTTAAAATGGTAAAGCCATCTGTTTTTTTCTTGAGATTCTTATTATTTAATAAATCCATTATCCGAACTCCCTTTCAAGATCATCCGTTTGATTTATTATAGTTTAACACAATGGTACGGTTGAAACTATTCTTCAGCACAGGCAAACTTCGACATATTTCTCTATCCACCGACAATAGCATACAAGAGTTATCAGGAATATATAGCAGTATTTCGACGTTATCAAGAGATAATATAAAATAATTATAAAATATGAAATTATATATAGATATTCAAAGATTTTCGGACTATAATCATCTCAGCACTATACAATATATTCCGTAGGAGGAAAAACATGAAGCGTTTTGTATCAATGTTTTTAGTTGTTGCACTTTTGGTTTTCTCTGTACCATCTGTTAGTTTTGCTGCAGTAAGTGAGGAAGAGTTAGAAAGTCTTTTAACAGAAAAGAATATTACTAGAGAACAACTAGATAGTTATCTTGCTGATTTTTTTGACTTTACCGTTGATGACTTCGATGACTATGAGTACTTATATTGGTTTGTCTGGACTGTGGATGGCGATGATCCTGATGAAGGCATACCTTATATTGAACATACCCTTGGCAACTTCGGTATTACATATGACGAGCTAGTTTCCCTGCTTGCCGAGAACGATAAAACAATCAATGATTTTGTATTCATTGAAGAACTAGATACTTATCTGTTTGAAAACTATGAGTGGGATTGGGATGAAGAATGGCCAGAAGAGCCTTACTATGAAGGCTTTTTCACAGAGTTCGGTTTCACTTATAAAGAATTAGACAACTTGTTTGAGCACTTATTTAAAATTATTGAGGAGAACCCAGAATCTGTAGAAAAGCTATCTTCACTAGCGGATCGTTTAGAAGCATTTGATGGCTTTGAGTCAGCAACTGAGCTAACAGCTGAAGAAATTGCTGAGTTGTTTTTAATTGGAACAGAATTAATTGATGTTCTGAAGATGAATCCTGAGTTCTTTTTAGCTAAGCCAGGAGAGCAAAAGCCAATTAGCTTTACTGATCTTATGAAACTGACAAAAATTGAAGGTTATGATTTGTTAATTGTTCTTTATGATTTAGATGGGAACAAGCTAGCTGATTTCATTATCACCTCTGCAATGTTTAATGGAAAAACGATTAACGATGCTGGTGGAGATATCGATGAGGCTGGTAAAGTAACAGAAGAAAAAGTTGAAAACAAAACAGAAAACGAAAACAAAACTCCTGCTCCTCCAAGCTAAAGAAAAATTAGCTAAAGCAGAAAAGAAAACAGCCAAAGCAAGTGACAGTAAAAAAACGGCTGCTAAAAGTGATTCTGGTTCATCTAAAAAAGTAACAAAAACAGTTGATGGTGCAAAAATGCCGAAAACCGCTACATCGTATCCAACTTACACATTGATTGGACTACTTATTACTCTAGGTGGCGTATTCTTATTCCGTCGGTTTAAGACTGCATCATGAGAAAGAATCAACTAAACAGGACGAAACGCTATAAAAAGCGTTTCATCCTTCTTTTTTTAACTGGCGCACTAATCATATGTGGGCTTTTGTTCACCACAACAAATGCGTACAAATTTGCTAAAGGATACTTTTTGTTTAAAACAGCAGAAGTAGGAGCACAGAGCAAAACTCAAATTGAACAGCCTATTGATGAAAAACAGCCGGAGGAACCGTCTGAACCAATCGACTGGTGGCCCGAGCAAGGTGAGTTAATGGGTGAGTTAGAGATTCCGTCACTTGAAGCAACGCTACCTGTTTATCACGGTACGGACGATAATGAGTTGGATCAGGGAGTGGGCCACTTTGCTCAAAGTGTGCTTCCAGGTGACCCAGATAACTCTGTATTGTCTGGCCATCGAGATACGGTTTTTCGCAAGCTTGGTGAGGTTGGCGAGGGCGATACATTAATTGTCCGCACTCGTATTGGTGAATACACTTACAAGATTTTCAGAGAGCGTATTGTTGATGAGGACGACCGTACGGTTATTGTTTCAACCGACGATGCACAATTAACGTTAACCACCTGCTATCCATTTGACTTTGTCGGAGAGGCACCTGATCGGTATGTGCTAGAAGCTGAGTTAGTGAATACGACTCTTTATCCTGAACTTGTTGATTTTGAATCTTAAGTTCTTCTGCTATACTACTAGTAGACGATTATAAGGAGGACAAAAGATGCCAATTGTAACAGTTAAAATGCTTGAGGGTCGTAATGATGATCAGAAAAAAGCACTGATTGAACAGGTAACTTCAGCAGTTGTTGAAACGGTGGATGCTCCTCCAGAAAATGTGACAGTTATTATTGAAGAAATGAAACACGAGCACTATGGCAAAGCAGGAAAGCGCCCGTCTGTATTAGATTAATGAATAAAAAGAAGGACACTTGATTACCGCTCAAGTGTCCTTCTTTTCTTCGGGAATTTATCTCTTTTTATATAATGATGTACACAGAACCATGTAACAAAAATGACCGCGAGTATTGTATATCCAGCTATTGGCTTATCTATCATTAGCCATAGCAACAATGGAATGCCAGCACCAAACAATAACCAAAACAACACAACATAACTGAAGAGCTTCATTGTCCTCACCTTTCACGTTGTCAAAAGTCTATTTTCACTATATAAAAATAAGACTTTTGAAGCCATAGAAAAGCTGTATAAAAACATGTGAGATTATGTCAGCAAGATGATTACACGTTCATTTTTCAAGATTCTGCTTGTACTCCAATGCCTTCTCAAACTCTTCATCTGTATACTTTTGCTTAGGTTTTACTGAGATTACCTTCTGTTTTAATTCCTCACCACTTAAATGATCGAAATACAATAAGGTGGACAACAGTTCAAGAAAGCGCGAGCTCTGTTGATTAAGACTATTTGTTACAGCCGTTGCATCGGGCATGTCAATCGATGAAAGCGACAGGAATTGGCTGCCTTCATCCGACAAGCTATAGCGATAATGATAATAATGTCCCTTGTCCTCTTTTACTTCATTCAGTAAACCAAGGTTTGTCAGCTCCTCAATTCGAAGACTAAGCTCTTCGGAATAAGGACCATATACATGGAAGGTATACCGCTCTCGAAATGGAATGTTGAGCTTCTTTTCTATGTAAATCATCTTTTGCAGCTTTTTGCGGCCAATGACTTCACCCGCTTGTGAAAAAAACGTCATGAGTTTCGCATGTTCATCCAGCATATGCTCCTCCTTCACCCTTCTTGAAATAATAGTTTCTTTATCTCTTGTTTTTCCTTCTTAAATTCATCATCCAATTCAAGCCAATCGCCAGGATAGTATAACTTATGGTCCGTACGTTTTTTCCCTGAGATTGATTCAACTAAATCCGATTGTCTCGATAATTCACGGATTTTCCCATTAGGAAGTACCAAATGAATTGGTACCCGCTCCTCTTCCTCACCAGGTCGATAAAAATCATAGGGCAAATCAGATGAAGAGTCTACTACTAAATAGTAATCAGGGTCAAGTCCAGTCGCTGTAAATAACTCCCGTAACCTCGGCCAGTCTGTCATTTGAATATTTGGATTCACTTCTACATATTTAAACAACCGTCTATTAATAAACCGCACACACAAATCCTTTAAGATCTCGTCCTTTTCATCCTGCCAAATTTGAAAATAAAACAGAACAATGGATTCGTCCAAACGTAAATAATCTTCAAGCGTTGGATTCCCATCAAAAAAAGAATATAGATGATACGGTGATTGATTAAACTCATACCCTTGTTTATATAAAAATTTTGCACGATGAAAAATCTTGCTCAAGATCACTTCAGCACTTCTTGTCACAGGGTGAAAATAGACCTGCCAATACATTTGATAACGACTCATGATATAGTCTTCCACCGCATGCATACCACTTTGTTTAATGACAACCTGATCTTCTGTTGGCCTCATGACCCGCAGAATTCGCTCCATGTCAAAATGGCCGTAACTGACTCCAATGTAATACGCATCACGTTGAAGATAATCCATTCGGTCCGCGTCTATTTGACTGGAAATCATGCTTGTTACAAGCTTATTAGAAGACGTTTTTTCAATCACTTCAGCCACATCTTTTGCAAATCTTGGCCCGATTGAAGTTAGAACCTGATTCACTTCAGTGTCACCAAGAATGATGGCGCGTGTCCACTCTTCATGATCCGAGTGAAATACTTTTTCAAACGAATGTGAAAAAGGACCATGACCAATATCATGAAGCAGAGCTGATACAAGTGCCAGCTGTCTGTCTTCCTCATTCCAGTGCGGTCTGCCTTGAAAGACTTCAATCATACGTCTTGTGATTTCGTACACCCCTAGAGAATGGGTGAACCTAGTATGTTCGGCACCATGAAAGGTGATATAGCTTGTCCCTAATTGCCGAACTCGTCTAAGTCGTTGAAACTCTTTTGTTCCAATCAAAGCCCATATTAACTTATCCCGCACATGGATATACCGATGCACCGGATCTTTAAATACCTTCTCTTCATCAAGCAATCCCTGATACGATTCTGTCATGGCCGTTCCTCTCCAATTATGTCGCTAATATTCTTATTATACATCAGCTGAGGAGATCATGAAATGAAAAAACCAAGACAACTAGTTGCAGTCGTCTTGGTTTTTTAAGTTTGTTATGAGGTTGCTGTATATCCTCTTCCTCATCTTTGATATGACCATTTTTACGTTCCCCATGATCCACAATAACTGCACACGCAGCATCACCAGTAATATTTACAGAGGTACGAATCATGTCTAAAATTCGGTCTACCCCAATGACTAACGCAATTCCTTCTGCTGGTAGTCCGACTGATGTTAGAACCATTGCAAGCATAATCATGCCAGCTCCAGGAACCCCGGCCGTACCGATACTAGCTAAAGTAGCGGTCAAAACAACCGTCAAAAGATCAGGGACTGTCAGTGTTTCAGCGTATACCTGTGCAATAAATACAGTAGCAATTGCTTGCATGATTGCTGTTCCATCCATGTTAATTGTAGCCCCAAGCGGTTGAACAAAACTTGATACTTGTTTGGAAACACCAAGCTTTTCCTGAGCCGTCTTCATGGATAACGGTAACGTACCTGTACTACTCGATAAACTAAATGCCATCGCTATAGCCGGTATGAAATTTTTAAAGAATTTGATAGGATTCATTCGTCCAAGGATCGATACACCTAATCCATACGTAAAGAATGTGTGGATTACTAATGCGCCCACTACGCAGAGCATATACATCGCTAATGATTTCATAGCTGCAAAGCCAGCATTACCAAGAGCTGAAGCAATAAGCGCACCCGCACCATAAGGAGCAAGTTTCATAATAACAGTAACCAAAAACATCATGATTTCGTTACCCTGCTCCAACAATTTTTTAAAGGTTGCAACTTTCTCACCAAGAATCGCAATAGCTACACCAATAAATAATGCGAACGCAATAATTTGGAGCATTTCTCCAGTTGCCATTGCTTCTATCGGGTTAGATGGAATAATATTTGTAATTGTTTCCATAATAGGAGGAGCTTCAGAAACTGAATAATCTTCTTCTCCAGTACCAAGTAAACCTTCGTCTCCAGGTTGCACTATTAATCCGATTGAGAGACCAATGGTCAAAGCAATTGCAGTAGTAGATAAGAAAAACGCGATGGTCTTACCACCTATTCTCCCTAGTTTTTTAGGATCTCCCATTCCTGCTGCACCTAGTGCAATAGAAAAGAAAACAAGTGGAATCACAATCATCATGATTAAGTTCAGAAAAGTCGTACCAATTGGACCAAAGAAATACATGTCTACTGATTCGAATAGTTCTGGTGCAAATACATTAAATAAGATACCAGTAACAATACCGACAAAAAGTCCTATCAAAATTTTCACCGTTAAATTCATACCTATTCCCCCTTCTACTCCAAATTTTTGCTGTTAAAACATATCGAGACTCTTTTCCCTAATTCCAAATAAAAGAAACCTACTTGTTCTATATGTATATATTCAGTTTTCAGCTTAGACATGTTCACAATTGTATCTCAACCATAAAGAGTAATGCAATGGAAAATCATAACTCCTTCTATGGAAGCCACCGTAAGATTGATCATGGTATACTTGTATTATTATATTTGACACAAGGAGAAACAAGATGAATTTCGAAAAGAAAAATCAAAAATTCGCCAAAACATGGCGTTATTTTAACCATTCTAACCGCGGAACAGAATACGCCGCTCTCCAGTCATTTGCCTTTGACGATATGTTATGCCAATCCGTTGGTGAATCTGAAACAGCTGCACTTAGAGCCTGGGTCCACCATCAAACAGTTGTGCTCGGAACTCAGGATTCTCGGTTGCCTTTTATACAGGAAGGACTTGATTTCCTAGTCCCTGACTATCGAGCGATTGTTCGAAATTCAGGAGGACTTGCTGTCATGTTGGACGAAGGAGTGCTGAATCTTTCCCTTATCTTTAAAGAGATGAAGGGTTGGTCCATTAATGCGGGTTATGATCTAATGGTCGAACTCATTCGGACGATGTTCCCTAGTCATAAAGATCAAATTGAAGCACGTGAAATTGTTGGCTCCTATTGTCCAGGAAGCTATGACCTGAGCATAAACGGTAGAAAATTCGCCGGGATCTCACAACGCCGTACAAGAGGTGGCGTAGCTGTACAAATTTACCTCTGTGTAACAGGTAGCGGCTCAGAGCGAGCTGAGGTTATTCGAAGGTTTTACGAAGTAGCCCTTCGCGATGGCGAAGCTCGATACGAAGTTCCAATCATACGACCTGAAACAATGGCCTCACTCGAAGAACTATTAGGTGAGCAATTAACAGTAGATGGTGTCTTACAGCTAGCAACAAATGCCATGAAACAACTAGGCGCTGAGCTCTCACCATCTGAAGCAAGTGAAGAAGAACAAAACCAATTTGAACAGCAGCTTATACGAGTGACGCAGCGCCACGACCGTTGCCTTGCACCTAATTAAATAGCATGGGAAGAGGCTGGATATGATTCCGCCTCTTTTTTGTGGGGAGGATGGGTGGGCCCTTCTTGCGTGCGGTTTCTGTACTCTCATGCGTGCCTTCCTTACCCGCGACTCCCCCCTCGCCCCAACACAAAAAAACGCAGCGGAATTCGCTGCGTTTCTGCTTCTTACCATATTAAACTGTTACACGTTGTTTGATGGCTTGCATCGCTGTGATTAAGCTAAGCTTAAAGACATCGTCTGCGTCACATCCGCGTGATAGATCGTTCACTGGTTTGTTTAAACCTTGCAAGATCGGGCCAATTGCATCGTATCCACCAAGACGCTGAGCAATTTTATAACCTAAGTTACCTGACTCAAGACTTGGGAAAATGAATACATTTGCTTGTCCTTGAAGTGGTGAATTAGGTGCTTTCTTTTGTGCAACAGCTGGAACAAATGCTGCGTCAAATTGGAATTCACCGTCAATCACTAGATCCGGACGAGCTGCTTGGGCAATTTTTGTTGCTTCTGATACTTTTTGCGTTTCTTGAGAAGACGCAGATCCAAGTGTTGAGAAGCTAAGCATAGCTACTTTTGGATCTATATCAAATAGTTTAGCTGTTTCTGCCGTTGCAATCGCAATTTCAGAAAGCTCTTCTGCATTTGGTGCGATGTTAATCGCGCAATCACCAAAGACAAATTTCTGATCTTCTTTTACCATCACAAACACACCAGAAGTACGTTTGATTCCTGGCAACGTTTTAATAATCTGAAAAGCTGGTCTTACAGTGTCGCCAGTTGAATGAGCTGCACCACTAACTAGACCTTCTGCTTTATCCATATAAACAAGCATTGTACCAAAGTAGTTCACATCAAGAAGGATCTTACGTGCGCTTTCTTCGGTTTCTTTTCCTTTACGACGTCCAACAAAAGCTTCGACCATCGCATCAAATTCCGCATAGTCTGCTGGATTGTATATAGTGATTTCTGAAGAAAGTTGAATTCCCTCTTTATTTGCTACTTCGTTAATCGCTTCTGGAGCACCAATTAGAATTGGTTTCACAATACGCTCTTCTGCCAATTTGACAGCTGCTTTTAAAATTCTTTCATCCGTACCTTCTGGAAAAACAATGGTTGGCTGATGTTGTTGGACCTGTTCTTTAATTTGAGTAAACAAATCGCTCATGCCAAACCCCCCTTTACTTTATTCATACCCTGTATACCCTTAGGATACCCCTGTTTTTCGCAAAAGGGAACAGGCATACACAAAGTTGTCATTTTTGCAATTAAAAAAAGTGATGATAAGAATACGCTTACATTCACGCTGTATTTGATGGACATCGCTTACATTTATTTTTCACAAAAAAACGCCTTTTTATGAGCTAAGCTCTCTAAAAGATGTATTCACAATTGGAAATATGATAATGTAAAGTAGGATTGGTCAAAAACAGAGTGATTTGACTTAGGAGGTTTATAAGAAAATGAACGAAGCAGCAAAGACTTTAGATGGATGGTATGTACTACATGATTTCCGCAAAATCGATTGGGCTTCATGGAAACAAGTAGCAAGCGAGGAAAGAGAACAAATTATAAATGAATTGCATACCCTGCTTTCTAATTGGGAGGATGCCATCTCAACAGAATCAGGTACGCACACAATCTACTCCATTTTAGGACAAAAAGCAGATATTATGTTGATGCTAATGCGTCCTACGATGCAAGAACTAAATGAACTAGAAAATGCATTTAATAAAACAAGATTTGCTGAGTTTACAGTCCCCTCTTACTCTTATGTATCAGTGGTTGAGCTAAGTAATTATCTTGCAGCTGAAAGCAACGAAGATCCTTATCAAAACCCACATGTTCGTTCAAGACTTTACCCTACACTTACTGATGCGCCATATGTGTGCTTCTATCCAATGGATAAACGCCGAGACGGTCAGGATAACTGGTATATGCTTGATATGGACGAGCGTCGTTCACTTATGCGCAGTCACGGGATGATTGGACGCAGCTATGCCGGAAAAGTAAAACAGATTATTTCAGGCTCTATCGGATTTGATGATTGGGAATGGGGCGTAACGCTATTTGCTGATGATGTCCTTCAGTTTAAAAAGCTAGTATACGAAATGCGTTTTGACGAAGTATCAGCACGTTACGGAGAGTTTGGTTCATTTTATGTTGGAACCCTACTAAAAAAAGAACAGCTATCACGCTATTTACACGTGTAATGATAAGAAATGGACGACATAACCCGTTGTCCATTTTTTTTGATGGATGAAGTTGGATTGGGATTGCTCTTGGTGAGCCATTTCTTTCTTGATTACGCGCCATGACTCTGAGTAAAGCTCTAATCTTTCTTGAATTAACCTCCTACTTCTGAGTAAAACCTTCACCTTTCTTGATCTCAACCTCTGCTTCTGAATAAAACCTCCATCTTTCTTGATTTCGGCCTCTACTTCTGAATAAAACCCCGTTCTTTCTTGCTATCCACCTCTACCTCTGACTAACCCCCCCTTCTTTTTTAGTATCCACCTCTACCTCTGACTATAACCTCCATCTCTCTTTATCAACTATTGATTCCTCTTGCCAAGACTGCCTTTCTCTTGGTGCATCAAAAATCCCTCTTGGTAAAGACCCACACATTCAAAAGGACTTTAAAAATGCCTCATTTTTATTCCTTATGTCTTTTGACCTTGCTTATCTCACTCTCTGGCGCTTGCTAACGCATGCTTCCTCTTGATGTTCCCGGTGTGCTCTTGGTAATGGATTTCCGGCTTGGTAACGAGTTGTTCTTTCTTGGTGTCTCTTCCTCCGTCTGAATAAAGCACCTATCTTTCTTTGTATCCACCTCTACCTCTGACTAAAACCCCGTGCTTTCTTGCTATCACCCTCCACCTCTGACTAAAACCCCCATCTCTCTTGATCAACCATTGATTCCTCTTGCCAAAACTGCCTTTCTCTTGGTGAATCAAAAATCCCTCTTGGTAAAGACCCCCACTTCCCCTCCTCCTCTCCAACATAAAAAAAGAAGCGAGCCTCGGAGGCTCGCTTCTTACTTCTTATTTTTCTAATTCAGCCAATGTCAGGTTTGGACGAATGACTACAAAATACGTTTGGATAATCATGAAGATATTTCCGATAACCCAGTACAGAGAAAGAGCAGAAGGTAATGTTACACCAGCAATAATAATCATGACAGGCATAATATACATTAAGATACTCATCGGATTAGGCATACCTTCAACAGTCGGCATTGCCTGCATTTGACTCATAGACATTTTCAACTGAACAAATGTTGTAATGGCCGCTACAACGGGCAGAATGTAGTCTGGCTGACCTAGGTTAAACCAGAGAAATTCATGGGCTCTAATTTCTTCTGTACGGATAATCGCAAAATAGAACGCCATAATGATTGGGAATTGAACAAGAATTGGCAAACACCCAGCCAATGGGTTAACGCCGTGCTTTTGATAAAGTCCCATCATTTCCTTTTGAACTTCTTGCTGAGCTTTTGGATCGCCCTTTTTCTTTTTCATTCGTTCTTGAATTTCTTGCATTTCAGGACGAAGTAGTTGCATTTTTCGTGTACTTTTTTGCTGCTTCAGAACTAGTGGTAATAGGACACAACGAATCAAAATCGTTGTAATGATAATAGACAAACCGTAGTTATCATTAAAGAAAACAGCAACGGTTGTAATTAACCAAGACATTGGATATACGAAGAAATGACTCCAGAATCCCTCGGTTTCAGCTGTAATTGGTGCTTGCTCCATAGGTGAACATGCTGATAGAACAATCATCAACAGCACCATTGTTAACATAATCAAATGTGACTTCTTCAAAATTAAGACTCCTCCTTGTTGTATATACGCAATTGACTTAATAAGCTGCTGCCACAAGGGATGGAGCCTCATCATCAGAAGCATATTGATCATTAATAGACGGTTTCTTTGGACGATAGGTGACCGACTTCGGGCGAATAGGTGGTGATACAAGATACAGATATGCTTGAACACGCATCTCTTTCTGTTGATTCCATTTCACCTTATAATTACTAAAGGCAAGGTTCATATTTGAGAACGCAGCCAGCATATATAAGCCGATCAGGACAACGGCCCACAACATCATCATTTCAAGTAATAATTCAATCACACCTATTCACCTCCTACCCTTTGCACAACAGAATCATCGTACCACACTTGTCCACCGTTCTCAAAATGCTTTTTTAATGTTCTTGTTTATTTTTTTGAAAGCGATAACGCTGCTTTAATCCCTTTAAACAATGAACCACTACCATACATGATTACTCCGCCTTTGTAGACATTAGCTGCAAAGATACTAAATACTACGATAGAGGCAATCATCACGCCAAATGATAGCACGACTTCCCAGACTGGTATAGCGAGTAGTCCGAAGCGAAGGAACATGATGATTGGTGAGAAGAACGGAATCCATGAAGAAACTGTTACAACGATTGAATCGGGATTACTTAACCCATAAATCGCAATAAAAAATGCAATCATGACCATGTAAATTAACGGTTGGATTAGTGTGTTTACGTCTTCTACACGACTTACAAGTGATCCTAGCATCGCCGCAATACTTCCATATAACAAGAAACCAAGTGCTAAAAAGATAAACG